>CAYNKU010000182.1:0-5114 GCA_964397865.1 uncultured Pirellulales bacterium
TATATTTAGTACCCAAACATACCAACAACAGCTTCGTAAATCCCCAAGCTCAATAACCCAAAACAGCCAAACCCCTTCTCTCTCTGTTGCGGTTAAATCATAAAAAACAACAAGTAAATTTATTATGCACCATCAAGCCTTAAATATCAAGAAAAATCTGCTCAAACTTAGGCGTTGTCGGCTCCGCGGCACAAAAACTCTTAATTCTCTTTCGCCTGCCTGCCAAAACCGGCAATATCGATCCAAAAGAAAAAGCCGGCTTTTACACGCCGGCTTTTGGGACACTGGAAAAATTTATCTGATAATGATTTAGTAGATTATCGCCGTTACCTCTTCGATCTTCTTAACGATCCCGGCAATATCGTCGACTGCGGTTATGCAGGCATCGAAGCCGCGCTTCTCCAGCGCATCGGCCTCGGAATCGCTCAGGCCGTTTGCAAGAGCCACGATCTTGATGGTCTCCAGTTCTTCGCTGGACTTGATATTGCGGCAGATATCGTTGCTGTCGATATCTTTCGCGAGAATATTTATCAACAAAACGTGCGGAGAAAATTTAGACGCCGTTATCCCGGTTTCGAAATTGCTGCCCACGGCCTGAACCTCGTAGTTATTTTTCATTTGCAGCTTATCAGCCAGAACCGTGGCCCTCTCGGAATCGCTGTCAACTATCAAAAGTCGGATAACCCCCACCGCCAGTTCCGTCGAAGGAATATTGTGTCGTTTCATAAAACGTATCAGTTCATTCAGCGGAATCCGCCTGTCCTTGCTGCCCGGTATTCTATAACCCTTGAGCTGCCCCGTATCGAACCACTTGGAAACCGTCCGCGGTGCCACATTGCAGATTTTGGCCACATCGCCTGTTGTCAGCACGTTTTTACCTTTTGCCATTATTGACCTCTGCGTAAAAAACTCGCCTTCTCACCTCTTACATCGGCTCTAACGCCCGCCCTGTTTAGCACACACGTATAAAAAACACTTTTAATCTCTATCAGCCCCTTTCTGCGGCTAATACGTCCTATAAGGACTTACTGTTTCTTTTAAAGCGGACAAAATCAAGGCTCCTGCCTTAACGAACTTCGCGCCGCCTATAAAAATTCATTTCCCCCTTTGCCCCCCATCCACCCCGCTTACACTCATTTATCACACCACCAGGGCCAACCGCTCCGCCCCCATTATATCCCCCGGCACCCTTATCCGCCAGCATTTTACCGGAAAATGTTTTTGCTTTTTGCGCCGCCGCGGATAAAATATGTGTTTTTAGAATCCGTAACAATACTAAATGTCTCAAATTGTCATTCCCGCGAAGGCGGGAATCCAGTTGTTTTTTTATAATTCAGCCTATAGATTTTGTTACAGATTCTTAGTAGCTGTTTGATTTTTTCACTGAGGAGGCTTTGTTTATGCGGATAAATCTATCGCGCCCGGACATCACCGAAGAAGAAATACGCGCCGTCGTCGACGTCCTTCGCACCCCCGATCTTTCCCTCGGCCCAAAACTCGCCGAATTCGAGAACGCCTTCTGCGATTATATCGGAAGAAAACGAGCGATAGCCGTAAACAGCGGAACAAGCGCCCTGTTTTTGTGCATGCTCGCGCTGGATATCGGCCCCGGTGACGAAGTCATCACCACACCGTTTACGTTCATCGCCACGACCAACTCGGTTCTAATGGCCGGCGCAAAACCGGTACTTTCCGAAATCGATCCGGTAAGTATGAACATCGACCCCGCCCGGATAGAATCCAAAATCACCGACAAGACAAAAGCCATCCTGCCCGTAGAGGTTTTCGGCAATCCCGCCGGCTTCGACAAAATCTGTGAAATCGCCCGAAAACACAACCTCATTGTGATAGAAGATAGCTGCGAGGCCCTCGGCTCCGAGCTCAACGGCAAAAAAGCCGGCACCTTCGGCCGCGTCGGCACATTCGCCTTCTACCCAAACAAACAGATAACCACCGGCGAGGGCGGAATAGTACTCACCGATGACGACGAACTCGCCGATATGTGCGCATCGCTTCGAAACCAGGGCAGGGGCGCCGGCAGCACCTGGCTCAGCCACGAACGCCTCGGTTACAATTACCGCATCAGCGATATCAACTGCGCACTCGGTATCGTCCAGCTTTCCCGCATCGAGCAGATAAAAGCCAAACGAAAACAACTCGCCCGCTGGTACCAGGAAATCCTCGCCGACGACGAAAGACTCATCGTGCCCCGGGAACCCCCCGGCTGCGATATGAGCTGGTTCGTCTTTGTCGTAAGGCTCAACGAAACTTTTACCAAAGATAAGCGCGACAGCATTTTAAAAGCGATGCGGGCCGACGGTATCCAGGTAAGCAACTATTTCCCGCCCGTCCACTTACAGCCCTTTATGGCCGAAAAATTCGGCTACAAACCCGGCGACTTCCCCATCACCGAATCGACCTGCCAAAGAACAATCGCTCTGCCGTTTTACAATAACCTAACCCGCGATGAAGTCCTACTCGTCTGCGACACCTTAAAAAAAATCCTCGATAAAATTTGATGCCCCCGTTTTGCCGTCGGCGATTTATATATTATACTTTCATTAGATTCAGGCATCCTGACCCAGGGCATACCGTTTGGGGGATATTAGCCCGTAAAACGAGAATTTAGCGGCCTTCCTGTAAAAACCGCTCTGTGAAAAGAACGAATTCTATGACTATGGGGGAAACTTTTCTATGACCTGGAGAGCGAAATTCATTTTCCTGCTGATCGTTTATTTTGCCGGCTTCGCCACGGCGATTTACGCCCTCGCCCCGGCAGGGCCCTCTAACGCCGCCGAAAAACCCATTGCCGCCGAGCACCGCGAAACCGGCCCAAAAGCCGTTTCACTGCCGGATTTCAACTCCGAGGAATTCGCCCGGTCGGTTAAAACGGCAATGCAAAAATGCCTGCGATTCAGCAAAGACGCCGCAATCCGAACCGGCACTCTCATAAAAGAGAAAATTGACCAGAGACGCCACCCTGCGGACAGTTGAGTTTAATAATAAAATTGTGCTCTTAATTGCTAAATGGCCGGGTGTTATATCGCACCCGGCCGCTCCTTTGCGCACGAAAATAATACTATTAACTCACCTGCGCATCACGCACTTGCACTTCACGCACGATGCATCACGAGACACACTATACGCAATACGCTACACGCTACCCGCTCCACGCTGTACGCTAATATACGCACGACGTTCAAACCGACAGATTCCGAACAAATCGCCCAGTTTGAGAAAAAAATTCGTGTATTTTAACAAACTATGCTCATAATATAGTAGTAGTGGATTATCAGAACAGATTCTTTCACAAAACAAGTTGAGGACAAAGAAAATGAAAAAATTAATTGTTTTCACAGCCATCGTTCTTTTGGCGAACTTTTCAACCGTCTTCGCCGCCGAACCCGGCGTGGGCCTGACGATCTACAACGACAACTTCGCCGTCGTCCGCGAATCCCGCAATATGGAATTCGAAAAGGGCGTCAACACCGTAAAGTTCACCGGCGTCGCCTCCGCCATCGACCCGACAACCGTCAATTTCCAGTGCCTCTCCGCCCCAAAGGCCGTCTCTATCCTCGAGCAGAACTACGAATACGACCTCGTAAACTCCAACAGCCTCTTGAAACGCTACATCGATAAAGACGTCTCCCTGGTCCTCAAGGGCAGCGGCGCCGACATCGGCAGACGCCTTACCGGCAAACTCCTCGCCGCCCTCGGAAACGACCTCATCCTGCAAAGCGAAACCCGCGACGTCGAGATCATCCAGCGAGGCAGCGTAGAGGAAATCACCCTCAAGGAACTGCCCGACGACCTGGTAACAAAACCCACACTTGTCTGGCTCGCCGACGCTCAAAAAAAGGCCTCGCAGCTCTGCCAGATCACCTACACCACCGGCCAGATCGGCTGGAAGGCCGATTATTCCGCCATTCTTAGCCCCGACGAGACAAAGATCGATTTCTCCGGCTGGGTCACGATCGACAACAAAAGCGGCGCAACCTACAAGGATTCCACCATAAAGCTCATCGCCGGCGACGTCAGAAGAATCACCGAACCACGCCCTATATATAAGGGTAGACCAATGGTCGGTGCAGCAGCAATGGAGGCACGTGGCTTCGAGGAAAAGCCTTTTATGGAATACCACCTCTATACTCTCGGCAGAAAGAGCACGATTAACAACAACCAGGTCAAGCAGATCGAGTTTATCGACCCGGCGATCGGCGTACCGACGAAAAAGCTCTATATCTACCAGCGCAGCCAGAACCCCGACAAGGTCCAGATCAAGCTCGAATTCGAGAATACCGACGAAAACAAACTCGGCATCGCGCTGCCCAAGGGCAGGGTACGGGTATTTAAAAAAGACCCCGCTGACGATGTCCTCGAATTCGTCGGCGAAGACCAAATCGACCATACCGCCAAAAAGGAAAAGCTCTCGCTCTATATCGGCAACGCCTTCGACATTGTCCCCGAATACACCCCGCTCGATACCAAACGAGACCGCCGAATGATCCGCCAGTCCCACAAGATCGAGATCAGAAACAGAAAAGACCAGCCCGTAACGGTCTTTGTCGACGAGAATTTCCCGCGATGGGTCAACTGGACTATCAACAAGGCCACACACAAATACGAAAAGCGCGACGCCTACACCGCCAGATTCGAGGTCAGACTCGGCGCCGACTCGACAGCGACCGTCGAATACACCGCAACACAGACCTGGTAAGAATTGTGTCAAGGCTTATACGTGTTTTTGAAGTTATTAGAGTATGAAACGAACAAGGCTTAACTTTCTGGTGGATATAGTCAGTTTCCTGAACCTGCTTTGCCTCGGTTTTACCGGCTATATTATGAAATTTATTTTGCCGCCCGGCTCAGGAGGTTTAGGCCGGCAGCTTCACAGCGGCAGAGGCAGAGAGCCGATCAGAGAATTTCTCTCGATGACCCGCCACGAGTGGGGCGATATTCATTTCTATTTAGCCGTTGTTTTTTTAGCACTTATGCTGCTGCATATCATTTTGCACTGGACGTGGATAAAGAACCGCTTCAAATCCCTTCGCCCCCACAGCAAAACCCCCCGGGATTGAAAACAAAAAAAATACACATGCGGAATCCAGTTCCCC
>CAYNKU010000183.1:0-5069 GCA_964397865.1 uncultured Pirellulales bacterium
TCTTATAGAAAAAGAAGAATTTAAATCTTTGATATATGGATTAAAGGAGAAATAAAAGAATGACAGAGTTAAGTGATAATGCTTTAAAGATTGCAGAGTCCAGATATTTTATGGAAGGCGAAAATTGGGAATCTCTTTCAGAGCGGGTTGCTTCTGTAGTTGCAAGAGCAGAAACAAAAGATTTTGATAAAGTGAAAGACGCATTTCAGGAAATGATATATAATATGGATTTTCTTCCTGGTGGTAGAATTTTAAGAAACGCAGGTCGTCCTAGAGGTTCATTATTTCAGTGCTATCACCTTCCAATTGGAGATTCAATTAGAGAGATAGGACAATGTAAAATGGATGCTCTTCTTTTGTGGTCAGATGGGGGAGGTTGTGGAATAAATTTCTCGTCATTAAGACCTGAAGGTGCTCCAGTTCAAAGGATGGGTGGAGAAAGTTCGGGATTAGTTTCATTCATGAAGACTATTGATTACGATGCTGGAGTTATCCAAATAGGCGGAGGACGAAGAGCAGCAGCATTAGGAAGCAACGACGTATCACACCCAGAAATAGAAAACTTTATAGATGCGAAGGGTAAAACTGGAGAACTCAGACATTTTAATATATCAGTTAATATAACCCACTCTTTTCTTGAAGCTGTAATAGAGAATAAGGATTGGGATTTAAAATTTGCACAGAAGCACTATAAGACAGTTAAAGCTAAAGATTTGTGGAATAAAATTTTATCTAATATGCTAAAGAATGGAGAGCCTGGATTATTAAATTGGAATAATCTTATTAAGAATAACTCGTATTATTTTAATCCAGTTACTGGGACAAATCCATGTCAACCTGAGTGGGCTACTGTACTTACAGAAGATGGAATAAAACAACTAAAAGATATAAAAATAGGAGACGAAATATGGAGTGAAAATGGTTGGGTTAAAGTTATAAATAAAGAAAATTCAGGAACGAAAAAAGTATTTAAATATAGAACAAACGGGGGAGTATTTTATGGAACCAAAAATCATTCTATAATTTCAAACAATCAAAAAATAAAAGTTAGAGATGCAGAATCAATAGACATATTAAGAGGAGCACTACATACATTAAATATGATACATTATAAAAGTGTTATAATGGATGGCCTAGTTTTAGGAGATGGCGGTGTGCATAAAGCGTCCAATAATTTAGTTTATCTTTACATAGGTAAAGATGATATGGATTATTTTAGATCCGACATTTCAAATCTTATAAAAAAACACAGACCAGGATTAAAGGAAACAGCGTATGAAATAAAAACAAATATAAAATTTTATGAATTACCAAAAACATTTGAAAGAAGTGTTCCAGATAGATATAAATTTAGTAATCAAGAAACTGTTGCATCATTCTTAAGGGGTTTGTTTTCTGCAAATGGCTCTGTAATAGAATCTGTTGGGAGAGTAACATTAAAATCATCCTCAGAAAAACTTGTTGAGGATGTTCAAATTATGTTATCTTCTATAGGTATTAAATCCTACAAAACAACAAATAAAAAACATAGGGTTAGATTTACTAATGGAACCTATGAATGTAAAAAAAGTTGGGATATTAATATAACCACAGATATTCATATTTTTGAAGAAAAGGTTGGATTCTTGCAGAGATATAAAAATAGAAAACTTGCTATGGTATTAGATAAAAAGGGAAAAAGCAAATATAGTAGAGTTAAAGACAAGATAACATTTGATATAGATGAAGTGGAACATATTTCTACAGAACCTGTTTATAATATTACAGTAGATGGAAAAAATCACACATATTGGACGGGAGGATGTAATGTTTCAAATTGCGGTGAGGCTATCTTAGCACCATATGATGTATGTTGTTTAGGGTCGTTAGTACTGCCTAATTTTATAGCAGGAACTTCTAGTACTAACTGGATAAAACTTGAAAAAGTTATAAGATTAGGTATAAGATTTCTTGATAATATTATAGGAATAAATAAATATATTATAGATCAAGTAAGAATTACAGGACAACAAGGTAGACGAATTGGAATTGGTGTAATGGGCGTTGCTGAGTACTTATTTGCTAAAAAGCTAAGGTACGGCTCTGAAAAAGCTATAAGAGAGGCGGAACGATTAATAAGATTTATTAGAGATACAGCATATGACGAGTCGATTAATTTAGCTATAGAAAAGGGAGCATTTCCTGCATTTAATGGTACTGCATATTGTAAATCGTCTTTTGTTAGAAAGCTTCCTGCACGACTTCGTATGAAAATAAGAGAGCATGGAATAAGAAATGTAACATTAATGGCATTAGCCCCTACTGGTACATTATCTTTATTAACTGAAACATCGCCAGGTATTGAACCAATACCTGCAAAGGCGTATATGAGAAAAGATAGAGTTGGAGATAGATTATATATACATCCACTATATAAAGAATTTATTACTAATAATGAAGAGTTACCAGAATGGTTTGTAGATGCACATGATTTAAAACCTGAAGATCATTTTGAAATGCAAGCAATATTTCAGAAATATACAGACGGTGGGGTAAGTAAAACAATTTATCTACCAAATTCTGCTACAAAAGATGATTTGGATAAATTGTTGCGTGAATATATATATGATTTAAAAGGCATAACTGTGTATAGAGATGGTAGCAGAGAAGGACAGCCAATAAATATATTAACTGAAAAGGAAATTAAGGAATATCTTAAGGAGGCAACAACAACTATGAGTGAAGAAGATGTAGAATGCTCAAGAGGAAATTGTGAAATCTAAAAAAGGAGAAGAAAAGTGGGCAGGAGTAGAAACTATAGAACTAAGTGTCCGATTAGAAAACCTGTAGCAAGATCAGGGTACGAGCTACCAAGTAAAAAAGATTATATGAGAGATAGACATGAGGATTTACAACTTATTAACAAAGGATTAGAGGAATTCGAGGAGAGTGAGGAGGAAGAAGAGGAAGATGTATAAAATTTATAATAAAAAAACCGATCAGTGGTCTTGTAAAGATACATGGAGTTGGAGTTATGGTAATAAACCTTTAGCTGGTTGGAGAACTTTTGGACATCTGAAAGCACATGTAACAAATTTAACACAGCGATCTTATAGTAAAAACAAACTGCTTATGTATAAATCTGGGAATTGTGAGTTGGTTGAATACAAGTTGGTTGAAGTATCAAGAATTAATATGAAAGATTTTGTTGAAAGTTATGAAAGGGGAATTCTTGACAAACAGAAAAGATTTGACGAGTTTTTAGAAAAAGAGGCAAAAGATTTTAGATATGAAAAATACAAAGAACTTAAGGAGGAATTTGAAAATGAAAGTTAAGTACTATTATTTCAGAGATACTGAGAATAAACCAAGAGTTACGAGATGTATTGTACAAAATGAGTTCGGGAATATCGGGGTTGGCACATCGCTGTGTTCGTTACAAGACAATCCGAACAAGACAACTGGTAAGAGAATTGCGTATGGTAGGGCACTTAAGGCTTTAGCTAAAAATAAAAGCTATTCACCAATTCTGAGAAACAAAGCTAGTGGTGTTTTGTACACAGTTATATCAAATTTTAAAGAATTCGTAAGCTTACAATGGAAGGGGTTGTTTGTGCCGAAGCACCAATACGGAGCATATCTTTCAACTTATGAAAAAGCACTACTATCTGGACCAAGCCACCCAGAATTAGCTTAAAAGGAGAAACAAATGATTTCAGAAAAGAAGATAGATGAAGTAGAAGAGATGAAGAATAATGGATTGGAAGCAGAGGATGTAGCAAAACAGCTTAATATTGCCATCAGAACTGCTCGTAGGTATTTGAGATATGTAGATAACAGAAACAAAGAACCAAGAAAGGGTCCTAAAGTATTGACATTTGATATAGAGACTGCTGAAATGTTGATAAGAACATGGGGGGTAGGTTATAAACAAAGACCACATTCAAGACAAATTAAGGAAGAGTGGTATTGTTTAGCGTGGTCAGCTAAATGGTTGTTCGATAATGAGATTATGTCTGATGTAGTGTCTTCTAAGGAAGCTGTAAATAGGGATGATAAAAGACTATTAAATGGTATATGGCGTTTAATAGATGAGGCTGATGTACTTATAGCACACAATGGATTAAAATTTGATATAAGAAAACTGAATGCAAGATTTATAAAAAATCAGTTTATGCCACCACATTCTTATCAGTTTATAGATACTCTTAAGGCATCTAAAAAACACTTCGGGTTTTCAGCATACAATCTTGATTATCTGTGTGGTTTTTTAGGATTAAATAGAAAACTTGCAACAGATTATGAACTTTGGGATGCTTGTGTAGAAGGGGATAAAAAAGCATTAAAGAAAATGCAGGAGTACAACAAACAAGATGTGTTGGCTCTTGAAGATTTCTATGTAAAAATTAGACCTTGGATAAAAAGCCATCCGAACTTGGGAGTTTATGCAGAATTCAATGAACCGAGATGTCATATTTGTTTAAGCGAGGATTTAACTTGGAAGGGACATTATTACACTCCTGCTGGTAGATTTGAAAGTTGTAGGTGTAATAAATGTACTACTCTAGGAAGAAGCGGAAAATCAGATATAAGTAAAGAAGAGAGAGAAGTATTAGTAAGACCAACAGCGAGGTAAAAAAAGGAGAAGTAAGTTATTACGCTTACTTCTCCTTTTTCTGATTACATTGAACCTATAGTTAAATTAGTTGGAGGACTCGGAGCTTCAAAATACCGCAATTTAAAAGGTCTATTGTCAAGACAAACATCAGGATTATCCGACCACGAAACAGGAAATTCATAAATCACCTCATCTCCTGAAAATTCTACGGCCTTTATTCCCAATAAATATTCTCCCTCTACACTTAACGAAAAAGTATAGTTAGTTTCCGAAGTTGTTCCAATATACTCAATATTAGTTTTATCAATATTTGTTAGGTAAAGACTGTATTTCATGTCACCCAATCTTGGAATAACAACATCCCAATGAGCTATGAATTGATTAAACCCAAAAGTCGGAAGTATTATTAAAAAAAACAAAGCTACTTTTATTGTTTTGTTCACCTATCTCGTCCAACTCCCCGAACCTGATG
>CAYNKU010000184.1:0-4984 GCA_964397865.1 uncultured Pirellulales bacterium
TTTCTTCTCTGACGGCGTCCCAGTCGACGTCCTGGTTCTCGTAATTCTCGTAGGACTGGCGCAGGTCAAGTTTTAATTCCTCCTGGACTCTTTCAATGAGGCCCTGCTGTCTGACCTCGAGCTGGCCGAGTTCTATACGGAGCTGGTTGATGTTCTGGTCGACCTCGGATTGTTCGGATCGTTTCTGGCGGATGATCTGTTCGGTAAGTTTTTGCTGCTCGAGAAGTTTTTCGACCTTTTCGTGGAGGAGCCTGCTGTTTCGATAGGTAGTTTCCTTTTCAACGTAAAGCTCCGATACGAGAGCTTCGGCGTTTAAGATATCTCTCCGAGCGCTTTGAGCCTGGGCGGCGCAGGTTTCGGCTTCGGCGGCGGCGTTTTCAGCACTGCTTCGATTTTGCTCAAGCTGATTTTCAATTGCGGAAATCGTCTGGGTCAGAGATTTGATTTGTTCGGTGATCCGGCCGATCGATATCCTCAGTTCGGTCATTCGGGTCAGTTTCGATTGCTGCTCGGATTTTTTCTCGGCGCAACTTTCCTCAAGCTCGGCTATTCGGGCATTCCTCTGGCTGTTAACGGCTTTGAGTTCTGCGAGTTTCTGTTTCGAGTTGTATTCGGCCTGGACGGACCGGGCTATCTGTTCTTCGAGCAGGCTGATCTCGCCGGCGATAAGCGGCTGTTCGTCGGTGAGGCGGTTTACGTTCTGCTCAGTTACGTTTAGCCTCGAGTTTACCTGCATTTTTTCGGTATTGGCTTCGTAGATCGCGGTGCGCAGGTCTTTTTTCAGAGAGGCGAGATGCTGGCTTGTCTGATTGTTTATGTCGGTCTGTCCTTCGAGATCTGTGATTTGTTGCGTGACCTCATCGATCTCCTGCCGGAGCTTGAGTATCCTGCTCTTTCGGGATATCAGGCCGGCGGTTTTGCCGAGTGGACCGAGCCTGATGGTGCCGTTGGGGGCGATATACTCGCCTTTGGGAGTGACAAAACTGTACTGCGGGGGTAATTTACCGAGCAGATCGAGTGCGGAATCGATGGTGTCGATGACGAGCGTTTTGCCGAGCAACTGCCAGAGCAACGGCGCGTATTCGGCGGGATAATCGACGAACTCAACCGCCCTGCCGAGGATTGATGAGCAGCCGGAGAGGTCCTGGGTATCTACGAAGGGTTCGATCTTGTCGAGGCAAATGAAATTGACCCTGCCGTCAAGAGAACAGATATCTTCGATCTGCGCGAGCAGCCTGCTGGAATCAGCGGCTATAATGGAATCGGTTTTTCCTTCGAGGGCGGCCTCGACGGCATTGGCGTATTCGACGCGGGCGGTAAGGATATCGGCCAGCAGAGATTCGATACATTCAAACGCGCTGTCTCCGGAGGCCTTTTTTTCGAGCAGATCCTTGACGGCACTGTTGAGGCCTTCGCGTTTGGATTCCATATCAGTCAGTACCGCCAGTTCGCTGGTCAGGGCGCTGCGGTTTTCCTTGCATTTCGCTAAGGTTTTGAGGTCGGTTTCGATGAGGTCGTCTATTTCTTTGGCCTGGGCGCGTTTTGCGTCGAGGCTCTGCTGTAATTGCGAGAGCACTTTTTCGATATCATCAAGCCTTGCCTGGTTCTGGGCCTTTTCGACGAGCAGCTTTTCAAATTCCTGCTTTACGGTTTCTGCACGACCTGTAAGACGATCTTTCTGGCTGGAAAGATTGTCGCGGAATACCGATATGCTCTGGAGCTCGTTATGAAGTTGGGCGGTTCGGCGGACTATATCGATGATGCCGGATTTTTCGTCATCGAGCTGGGCTTCGAGAGAATTGTATTGGGCCGTTACCTGCTGAATGTCCTGCTGGAGCTGGTCGACGGCGGCGTTATTTTCGAGGGCGGATTTTTCGCATTGCTGTTTTTCTTCTTTGTATCGGCTCAAATCATCTTCAAAGAGCTTTTTCTGCCGCCTGAACTTCTCCATACTTTGCGAGGCGGTTTGTTTTCTGCGGGTCAGTTCGGTGATCTTTTCCCGCAGGAATTCTATTTTCTGGAGCTGCTGATCGATCCTGCTTCGTACGGAGACGAGGGAATTGTCGGCGGTGTTGACCTGATTTTCGGTTTCGATTATTTCCGAACCCAGTTCGCTTATGAGGGCATCGTTTTTCGCGACCTCGGCGGTGACGGCTGCGAATTTTTGTTCTATCTGATCGAGGGCGCGTTTCTTTTCGCCGACGGAGGTGAATATCTTGTGATACTCGACCAGCGAATAGTTTACCTGGAGCTCTTTGAGTCTCTGGGAATAGGCAAGGTAATTCCTGGCCTTGCCGGCCTGGAGCTTGATACTTCGAAGCTGCTTTTGGACTTCGCCTAAGATATCGGCGAGTCTGAGGAGGTTCTGCTCGGTGCGTTCGAGCTTGCGGAGGGCCTCTTTTTTGTGCGATTTATATTTGCTGATGCCGGCGGCTTCCTCGAATATGACCCTTCGGTCGGTTTTTGAGGACATTAAGAGCTTGTCGACCTGGCCCTGCTCGATGATCGAATATGCCCTGATGCTGACTCCGGTATCCATGAATAATTCGCGGATATCCTTGAGTCGGCAGGTTTTGTTATTAATCAGGTAGTCGCTTTCGCCGCTTTTGTAAATTCTGCGGGATATCTGGACCTCGTCGGCCTCGATAGGGAGTTTGCCGGTAGTATTCGAGAAGAAAAGACTCACCTCGGCGGCGCCGAGGGGCTTTCTGCTGCTGCTTCCGCTGAATATTACATCGGCCATCTGGCCGCTTCGCAGACTCTTTGCGCTTTGTTCTCCGAGCACCCATTTAACCGCGTCGGCGATATTGCTTTTGCCGCATCCATTCGGGCCTACGATCGCGGTAATGGGCGAATCAAAGTTAAATTCGGTTTTGTCAGCAAAGCTCTTGAATCCGTTCAAGACAATCTTTTCGAGCCTCATTTTCCTCCTTCATTTATAACTTACAACCACCAAAACAGTCTCGTGCAGTCCGATCTCTGGTACTATTATCGGCTGAACGGTTTTCAATTCTTTATAATTGGAGTGATTTTAGGCAGTGGTCCGGGGCGGAATGGGGCATCTATCGCGCCTTTTTCGCTCATTTGCTGCAGCAGAGCTAACATATCCGAGTATGTGACACTTAATCCGGTGCGATCCTGCCGGTCTTTTCTGACTGATTCTTCGCAAAGCGCTTCGATAATATCGGCTAGATTATAAGAACTTCTAATACTAATAGGAGGGATATCGGTTCTTTTGGGATGTTTTCGTATGATTGAGACATATCCCTGGCCGGGCCGGGAGTTGATCGCTATGGTACCGTCTTCGGATTGTACGAAGATATTCTCACGGCATTTCAGGGGCGTGCTAAATAGTACGATCCGGGGTTGGCCGGTTCGGGCGACAAAAATTCCTTTATGCCGGGTCTGGACGATCTTTTCGATGTAAAAATTGCGTGCGATAAGCTTCTGGGAAATAACGATATCATCGAGTTTTCGTAGCTGCTCATAGGCGGCGAGTCTGACGTCGGGATCGTCGTCATCACGCAGCAGTATCCTTGATATTGCCGCGGCGTCCCTGCGGTCGGCTGCGGCCGTGACGGCCTCGATGGCTTCGATGCGATAGTCGGAGTTTTTGTCCATCGCTATCCGGCGCAGGGCTTCAAGACCACGATCGCTGTCCATATTCAACATGCACCTTGCCGCTCGAAACCTTACCTCGGGATTTGACGAAGTCAGCAGCGCCGAGAGCTTGCCGAGGCTTTGATTGCCTATGGCTTCAAGTGCAATTTCGCCGGCATATTTGTCAGTTGAAGCGGCGAGGGCTCCGACGGCGGAGGTTATTCTTTGCTCGGTGATTTCGGGGGTCTGGGTAACATACATCGCCCTTAATATCTCGATGAACCTCTGCTGCTGATTTTTGTATCGGGCAGGTACTGTCAATTGTATCTGGCCGGCGGAAACAGCTTTGGCGACGTTGGCACCGAAACGTTCGTTTAAGCGGTTGCGAATAATGCTTGCGACTTCGAAATTAGGCCTGCGAAGGGTTATGCTTATTTTGTATTCGTCGAGGACGGTACCGCCGGCGAGGATATATCCTGATTTTTTGTCCGCTGGTGGTTTGTCGAGTTTATCTATATAAATCGGGCCCTGCGCTTCGGCGAGGACTTTTACAGTGAGTCCGAAGGCGCCGACGGGTTTTAGTTCTGTGCCGTAGAGCCAGCCGTTTTCGAGTGAAGTGGTCTGGGTGCCGGCAAGCGCGGCGACCTCGAGATCGAAATACTGATTTTTCAGGGGGGTCGTGGGTATCGTACCCCGCACTACCACGACGGCGGTATTGCGGCTGTCGATAAGATCATCGATATTTACCTTGTCCTTGGGGAGCTGCTTTAATATGTATTGTCGCAGATATGTCCTGATGGCGGGCGGACACTCCGATGAGCCTGTTCCATAGAGGCCTCCGATGAGGGCGTATCCTTCGACCGGAATCGCGCCGGGGACAAATACTTCGGCAAGTGAGCCAATGGTGGCGCCCAGATCGACGACCAGCGGCTGCTCTTTTTCTACTTCCACGGGTGCGGCGCAGCCGGCTACGCAGATCAGGGCCAATAGAAATATCCTGCTATTTTGTCTGAAATCCATTTTAAGATAAACCCCTAAAAAATCAGTTTCATTGATTCGTAACTTCCTTAAAATACTACGCTTTCCCGTATTTTCCGTCAAGAGTAATCTGTTTAGGGGCCTGCCGAGAGGAATATTTGGGCAAAGAAAGTGCGTTTATGCTCGCACAACGGCCGTGTCCGGCCCGTATATGTAAACTACCGGGAGAGAGCAAAATTAAATATCGGGTATCGGGCGAAGGTCTGCGGCGAAAAATATTTTTTGTTTTTTCTTTTTTATCCTATTGACTAAGGCCGTTTTTCGGTTAGAATAGTTATTTTGGTGGTCAGGCCGCATCTTTGAGGTGGAGCTTGGCCACTGGGTGTTTGGGAAAATAAAGCTCTGT
>CAYNKU010000185.1:0-4971 GCA_964397865.1 uncultured Pirellulales bacterium
GGTTGACAGTGTTATGAATTATCCATCTAAACGTCTGACAACTTTCAATCTTTGTCGACAAATCCTTTGGTCTTTAAGATATGTTAATATAAGGAAAACTTTTGAAAAGTAAAGGAAAATCTTGTATCGATTCTTTCGAAGTACTTATAACTTTGGCGGTAACCCGCAATTGTTATCTATCGTATTTATAATTTAGTTTGCATCACAGCCCTTGACGGTTAGGCGATTTTGGAGTAAGATTTTAGACCTCAAAAAGGGAGAGATCTGTTTTTTGAGCATTTAAGCGAGAGACCTCATATAATCCGGTATACCTCTTGAGAGGCGGGAAAATGAGTTGTGGTAAGATTGCCAGATATATTGCCGTCAGTATGTGGGTGCTGACAGTATTTTCGACGGCTTTTTTACAAGGCGGATGTCAGAGGAAGGCTCAACCTCGTATGCGGCTGGGGGCGTTTTTCGGCTCACCGATCGGAATGGAATTTCCGGACCCGGCAAAACTCGGAGAGCATAACTTCGATTCCGGCCGGGGCGAAAAAAACGGTATGGTCTATACCTGCAGGGCGGGATTCATCGATATCGGCCACCTGCGGGAAGCCGCCGACCGTACAGCTTATGTTTCCGACTTGATATATCGAAATCTTATGCTTGGCAACAGAACGATTTCATTTCGTTTGATAGAGCCGTCTTTATACCGGGTGATACTGAAATATCCCAAAGGCTGGCGCGATCAGACTGTGGAAGAAAGAAAAAAAGCAGCCAAAGAGCTTTCGATCGATTTGGGCCGGTATATTGCACACACGAGCCTTATCTGGCACGAGATCGTGACATGGTACGGGTTTGCCACTGCCGGCATTTTTCCGGACCAGATATCATCTTTTTCCTGGGAGGATCCCTATTCGGATCTTCTGGGTACGTGCCTTGCCGCCGAGGCCCTGCGTGACGATCAGCAAAATTTCGACGAGGTAATGACCGCGCTTATCGATCGGACGCTAAGCGAGCTTGATGTTCAGGAGTCGGCCGTTGCGTATCAGGCCGCAAAAAAAGTGGAGGGACAGTGGTTCACCGGCGGAATGTATTTTTTTGTGAATATGAAAAAGCGTAATTTTGATGTGGGTCTCGATGACGGGCGAATCACTCCGCTGCTCGTACCGGAGATTTGTCCGGATGCCGAACCGAAGCTTCAACGAGCGCCGGGTCCGGAGGTGCTTTCCGAGTACGGATTTAAGATCGAAATTGAAATCAGGCCGCGGATATGGGAGACAGGCAGAATATACGATTCCATCGGCCTTGACAGAGGTAAGCGTATAAAACCACATATTCACTTTCCGCGGATTATGAAGCAGATCGAGAAAATGTACGACAAATCGAATTCTTCGAACACGGAAAAATCAGGGAAACAAAATGCAAAAAAATCCACGGAAGAATGAAAAAACGGCATTTATCGCCGCCGCGGCGTATTGCGGAATTGCGATTTTGATGGCGACCTCGGCCGGGTGCAGTTTCACCGGCGGTCCCAGGGCGAGAATCGGATACCTGCCGACAGCAACTTTCGGAATCCTTTTTCCCGACCCCAATCACCTCGGAACACATGGTTACGGATTCAGCCTCTCGGAAACCGGCGGTATCGTCTATACGTGCAGGGCCGGACACGTCGACCTCGACCATATTCGGGGAAATGCCGATAACACGCGCTATCTTTTTAAAAAAATACGAAAAACGCTGTCGAAAAAAGGCAAAGGTTTCTCTTTTAATCTAACCGGCGAGATGTCCACTCACAGGATACGTTTCACTTACCCTGATAACTGGGACCGGCAGCAGGATAAAGACAAAATCATAGACGAAATAGCTTACAGCCTCGCCCCTTATCTGTCTTATAACGCCACGATATGGCACGAATTCCAGACCTGGTTCGGCGTTCATTACGCACTTTTCGAGCCCGAGTTCAATTCCGCTTTTTCCTGGGAGGATCTTTATTCCAACCTTGTCGGCACAGAACTCGCGGTTGAGGCTATGAAAAATACCGATTACAGTTTTAATGAGGCGATGACTATTGCGATCGACAGAAAGCTCAGGGAACTGCAGGTCCGCCCGCGAAGCGTCGCAATTGGCGCATCCGACAAAGTCCGCGGCGACTGGTATACCGGTAATTTTATCCCCGATACGAAGATGAGAAATTTCGATATCGGCCTCGATGGTTATATCACGCCGACGATTGTGCCTGATATTCAAGGCTGCGATTGTGAGCCCTTGACTGCCTCGGTTCCGACGCTGGATATTTTAAAAAGGCATGGCTTTTCGATGTCCTATCAGATCAAGCCCAATGTTTTAGAGCAGGGGCGTATGTATAAAGCGGCCGGGTCAAAGAAGATATTTCCAGAGGAGCATTTCCCAATAATGCTGGAGTACGTTAAAAAACAGGCCATCAAAAAAGGCTATAAGTATATCGATTAGGAATCCTTGAAAGATCAGCGTCCGTCGAAACAGGCTATATTACTCACTGTCACAGGCCCAGTAAAAAACCAAAGCCTGCAAGTCTTCTAAATCAACTGTTCCGTCGCCGGTGATATCACCTGTATTCGGTCCACTATCGAGCCAACCGCCTGCCAGAAGCGCATAGTCCCTAAAATCGATTCTGCCATCACTGTAAATATCAACATGGTGACAGTCGTATCTTGCCCTCAGCCACTGCAGGGAAAACTCGTCGAGGTCATGGATATCGACTTTATTGTCTTCGTACAGGTCGGCCTCGAGCAAATCTCCAACACAAAGCCACTGGTTAGCCAGCGTACAGTAGTCCTCGAAATTTACCAGGCCGTCGCGGTTAAAATCCCCCCAGCCTGTCAAAGGTCCGATCTCGCCAAAGATGCCCCAGCCGTACCCGTCTTGGTACTTGCTCTGCCATACCGCCAGAAACCTTCCATCATCTCTCGCGGCCACATCACCTTTTGTCTGCTCATCGTGCAGATATGTATTAAGGACGAATTCATCCCCGATTTTTTGGGCGGCGAGGTCGAACTTTTGCCCGATTATATCGGTTTGTCGGCCTTCTCCGCCGGGCCCGCTCTCCCAAACCACAACAAAATGCTGCAGATTATTCATACGGACCGCCGGGTTCCGGCGTTCATAAATCCCACTTGTGTTGACTATGATGGGGTCCTCCCTCGGGGTATTGTCGAATTTATACCTTCTTGCATAGATATCGCTTCCGCCGGCCGGGTTCTCACCACTCCAGACCACGACGAAGTTGCCGATTCCAGCCATACCTATCGAACTGCTCGCGGCCGAATCCAAATCCGCCGGGCTCACGGCAAAAGGCCCGGTAATCGCCTGCCCCTGGTCGTCATACTGCCGTGCCATAACCTGTACGTCCTGCGAGGATGAATCCGGATCATCCCGCACCCATACGATGATAAATTTGCCCCAGTCATCGATAGCCACATCCGGCCGATAGGAATTAAATGACAAGTTAACTTCGATTACATCCCCGCAGGGCTGGGCCTGATCATCGTAGATGCGGCTTTTTATTCCCCGGCCGATAGAGGAATCTTCGATGAGTCTTTCACTTTCCCATACGATTACAAACCCGCCGGCATTACTGATCGCAATCTTAGCGTATATTTGGCTGTAGGGGGTGGGGTTGTTCACACAAAACTGCTCGCCGATGGCTAGTCCGTTGGCATCGAATCGCCTGGCGAAGATATCCTCATCCCCGGGGCTGTTTCCATGCCAGACGACGATAAAGTTCCCCTGCGGGTCCATCGCCACGTCCGGTGCCGCGGGATTGGCCGTTGCGGGGTTGTCCACCCTGAACTCATCGCCGATAGCGGTACCTTGCGGATCGAACAGCCGGGCGAAAATACCCACCGGACCGCCCGCTGCGCCGTCACTGCTCCATGTGACCACGAAATTACCCTCTTGGGCAGCCGCAACCGCCGCATCTGTCTGGTTTGCCTGGGTGGAGGTATTTACCTGAAATTGGCCCCTGGCATATGCCGAAAAAAGCAAAATGACGGCAAAATGCCACAAAACGGCCTTCATCACCCTTGGCAGGTGTTTTTTCTCGGACACAATACTCCTCGCTTCTCCTGGCAATTCAAGGTGGCATTATACCAAAAAGGTGCCGGCGAATCGAGAAAAATCTCCGCAGATGAAGTAGCCCCGAGATTTGCGAACATAGCGGGCTTTTTAGCTGTATAAAAGTAAAGAAAATAAAAAAAAGTGAAATTATTCTTGACGCTCTGCCGATATGTTAATAAAATGCGGTATCTAGCGGTGGTTATTATTAACTGTTAGCGGAGAGGGATTAGGTTAGGATTTTGAGAAGAATCTTAATAATTTGTTGTTTATTGCTTTAAATTGCGAACGTCTTTAGGTGTTTTGCACTTTAAAGCCGCAGGCAGTAATGCCGCGGTTTTTTTATTGCTCTTTTTTAAGTTTAGATGTATAACCGACTGCCCAGGCCGATTGAGGCTGATGTTAGAAGCTTTGTACGGGCTCGTAGCTCAGTTGGCTAGAGCGCACGCCTGATAAGCGTGAGGTCGGAAGTTCGAGTCTTCCCGGGCCCATTTTTCATTGATGATTGATTATTGATGATTGATTATTAACGATTTAATGTCGGCTCGGTAACCCCGAATCGAGTGTGACTGGTTGTTGGTAAATAATCAATAATCATTTATCAGTAATCAATTACGTTCGTTCGGGGACGTAGCTCAATTGGGAGAGCGCCGGCTTTGCAAGCCGGAGGTTGCCGGTTCGATCCCGGTCGTCTCCATTCTGGCTGAATCGAGGTTTTGGTTCGCCAGTTGTTCTTTTACAAGTTAATACAGATGCGTGGAGAAGTTTTTCGACTTTCCGTAGAAAAACTTCTTACAATTTGAGCGCAAACTTAGGAACATTATTCTGACTAAGGCAATCTGTGATTGATATGGTCAAGTTACTAAGGGTGTATGGGGGATGTCTAGGCGTCGAGAG
>CAYNKU010000186.1:0-4882 GCA_964397865.1 uncultured Pirellulales bacterium
GCCTCATATACTCTATCGACCGTAATCGACTCCATACATAAATGTTCCGCCCGCGGGCATACGGCCTTTTGGCACGGTGCGCAGTCCACCTCAGCTACTATTTGAATTTCATCCGCATAACCGGTATCTGTCCACGCCGGGTCGTTAGGCCCGAAAAGAGTCACCACCTTTCGCCCCAGAGCGATAGCTATATGCCTCGGACCGGTATCGTTGCATATCACAAGACCCGTCATCGAAAGAAGCGCCTTCAATCCGCCAAGACCCAGAGACCTTTCAGCAAGATTTACAACCCCGCTTTTACTCGAACCGCATATTTGAGCCGCGATTTTTTTCTCCGCTTCGGCAGGCGATACCGAAACGAATACTTTTGCCCCGAACTCATCGGCGAGCTTATCCGCAACGGCCGCGAACCTTTCGCTCGGCCAGCATTTACTCGGCCCGAACGCTCCGCCCGGAACGATAACGACAATCGGCCCTTCACAGTTGACTGTCTCCGGCAGGATGGTCTCAAATGTCTGTAAATCAGACTCATCGACGGATAATTCGAGCCTGCGGTTATCTGTTTCGGCTCCGAGAAAACTCGCGATCGCCAGATAGTAATCGACCATGGGAATGGGTTTATATTTTCCGCCCGGCAGCCTGGGCGGATAGAGTTTTTCCGTTAGCAAAAAGCCGCGACCCTCCCGGCTGTAACCCACCCGCGAGGGTATGGACGCCAGGAAAACCGCCGCCGCCGAGGCGAACGAATTCTTAAATAATATCGCCTGCGAAAACTTATGCTCTTTCAGCAATTTGGCTGTTGTAAACAGATTGGTTTTTTCCTGCTCTATCCACTTATCGTTGAATTCGCACGGCGAGAGTACCCGGCGAACAACCGAATTGCCCAAAAAAGTGATCCTGCCCGATACGAACCGCTGCCGCAGGACCCTCAAGGCCGGCGTAGAAAGCACCGCGTCACCCATAGGTGAAGGAAGCCAGACTAAAATATTTTCGTCCTGCATTTGTTTTTGCCGCCGGTCCCTTCCAGGGGGGGTTATTTTCGTCCCTGCATCATATAAAAGGTAAGTGCCATAAGCTGCAGGATCATTGCGAAACCCAGCGAGATAAAAACCGCGCTGTCGGTGCGATTCGGATCGATCAGAAACCACGCGCTCGCCAGCAGGCAGAAAAATACAAGCGTCTGAACGATCGCCGCGAGCATCCTGAGGGTGGAGAATTCCCCGAACATATTGTCTCTCTGCATGATCTTCAACTGATCGAGAATACCTTTGAGTATCTGTTCGCTGTTCCGGCTCATCGACCTGTTCGCCGCCGGCTCCTGCGTTTGGCGTTTCTCCTCAGCCGGTGGCGCCGACTGTTCGACCCGGTCGCTGACGGCCTGTGCTTCGTTTGGCTTTTCGATCTCCAACCCCCCTTTATCCGGCGAAAGACGATGTTTTTTTACGATATTGACCGCTTCTTTCATATTCACCGCCTTAAAATCCGGCATCGCCTCTCCCGGCGCCGGCTGATTATTATGCAAAGGATTATCAAGAAGTATCGTTTTGCATCCCGCCCGCAGACCCGCCTCGACATCGCTGGAGCCGTTGCCGATCATCCAGGAGGCCGCAAGATCGATATCCATCTCCTCAGCCGCCGTCAGGAGCATACCGGGGTTGGGTTTTCTCGAGTCACTTTCCTTGCGATACTTTTTAACCGTGCCCTCCGGATGATACGGACAGTAATATATCCGATCCAGACTTACGCCTTTTCTGTTAAGAAGCTGCTGCAGGTGCCTATGAATCTTCTCCAATACCTTCTCGGTAACGATACCCCTGGCGACAGCCGACTGATTGGATACGACAATAAGTTTATACCCCATCGCCTTAAACGCCGCCAGCGCCTCGGCCACACCGTCCAGAAGCCTCACCTGAGCCGGATCGCTTATATAACCGGGATCGGGAATTAAAGTATCGTCGCGATCTAAAAATATTGCCTTATCTGACATAATCGGATAAACGACCTTAATTACTCAAGATGACCATACTATGGCCAATAATTAGTGTAACTGTTTATTTGACAAAATATTTCACAAAACAAAAACATTAAAAAAATCATCCCGATGTCGTTTCGGGATTCCGCAATTTTGATTTTTGATATTTGATTTTTGATATTAATTACTGATTTCCGTTCAATGATTTTATTTTTTCGATCGTCGATGTCGAACTTTTGCCCTCGACGAGTTTCGCCAGCATCACCTTGCCGCCGTAAGATTCCACGAACTCACGGCCTACCACTCCCTTTTCAGCCCAGTCGGCGCCTTTAACGAGTATATCAGGCCGGACGTTCTTTATCAGATCGATCGGTTCTGCCTTATCGAAAACAGTGATATAATCGACCGCCTCCATCGCCGCCAGAACCGCGGCCCTGTCGTGCTGATTGTTAATGGGCCTTTCCGGCCCCTTGATCATTTTGACACTTGCGTCGCTGTTAAGCCCCACCACGACAACATCGCCCTGGGTCTTGCAGAATTTCAGATACTCGATATGCCCCCTGTGCACCACATCGAAACAGCCGTTGGTGAAAACGATTTTTTTGCCCTGACTGCGGTGCCACTTCAGCCTGTCGAGAAGTAAATCTTCCGAGAGGACCTTGCCGCACAATTCGGCAATGATCTCGTCGATAGTTACCGTAGCAACCCCGAATTTTTCCACCTCAAGCCCGCCCGTGACATTCGCCAGCGCTGCCGCGGTTTTATAATCACAATCACCCGCCGCCAGAGCCGCCGCGAGCGTCGCCAGCACCATATCGCCGGCACCTGTAACGTCATAAACATTCCGACTCCTCGTCGGCATGATCTCACTGATATTATCCGTATGCAGATAAGCGCCCTGTCTGTCGAGCGTAATTACTACCGCCGAGAGATTCAAATCTTTGAGAAGTTTGTCGGCTGCCTTTTTAGCGTCTTCGGCGCTGTTTATCGCAAATCCGACAGCGGCCGAAGCCTCGTTGCGATTCGGCGTGATCAGCGTCGCGCCGCGATACCTCGAATAATCGCCGCCAAGACACGGATCGACCAGAACCTTTTTACCCGCTGACGTCGCAAGAGTTATCATCTCCCTGCAAAGCGACGTATTTAAGAGGCCTTTATTATAATCCTGAAGACAGACAATATCGGCGCCGGTAAGTCTGTCTTTATAAGTCCGGAGAACAGCTTCACTTTCTTTTTCGGACAAAGGCTCGGAATTTTCATGGTCCATTCTTATTAACTGCTGGCGATGGCGATGCTGCGCCAAACCTATTAGCCTTTGCTTGCAGATCGTCGGCCTAGTGTCGGTGGTCACAAGTCCGCTGATATCGGCCCCGGCGTCAGCGAGCAGTTTTTTAAGTATCTGGGCGTTGGAGTCTTTGCCGGCCACCCCGACACACAATGCAGCCGCCCCCAATGCGGCCAGATCGATAGCCACCGAGGCTGCACCGCCGCAATTGTATTCGGTTCTTTTGATCTTAAGTACCGGCACCGGCGCCTCCGGGCTTATCCTAAGCGCATCGCCGTAAATATAGACATCGAGCATGAAGTCGCCCGCAACAAGGATTTTCGGCGACCCCAGCGACGTCACGGTTTTTATCAAATTTTCGTACATTCCAAACTCTTTATTAAAATATCTTTCATTCGGAGCTAATTTTACTCGCCGGCATATCTTCTATCAACTTTATTATCCCCTCGGCGCCGCTTATAAATTCCAGTTCCACCGCCAGGTACGCGAAGAGCATATCCTTTTTGGCGCCCGCTGAGAGGGCGATCTTGTTCCAATCCTTCTGCGTCGACAGTACCACATCGGCCTTTAGATACTTGGCCTGCTCGTAAATATCGTCGATATCGGCCTGGCTGTAATGGTGATGATCATTGTAAACGATCGAGCCTGTTATGTAAGAGCCGGTTTTGCGGACGGTCTCGAAAAACGCCCTCGGGTTGCCTATCCCGCAGAACGTAAATATGTTCTTAGTCGTCAGTTCTTCAAGGCTGATTTCTGTTCCATTTAAGGATTTCGCCTTTATAGGTGCGTGCAGCGACCTTGCTATCGCCAGTTTCGAGTTAGCCTTGAGCAGTCGCTTCTCTATCTGGTCCAATTGCTCGTCACTAACCTGGTCGCACCTTGTGATCACCGCCGCATCGGCGCGCTTAAGTGACCGCATCGGTTCGCGAAGCAAACCTGCCGGCAGCATCCTGCCGTAACCGAAAGGACACGTCGCGTCAATCGTCACGATATCGATATCCCTCGCGAGCCTTCGATGCTGGAATCCGTCGTCCATTATCAGCGCCTAGGATTTGAATTCTTCCACCGCTTTGGTCGCGCCGGCTATGCGGTCGGGGTTTATGATCACCCTTGCGTCCGGACAGTTCTTGGCGAGTATGACCGGTTCGTCGGAGAATTTCCCCTTTTCAACCTTATAGCCGCGGGTCAGTATCGCGCAGGAGATGTTTCTCCGGCGAAGCTGCCTGTAAAGCCAGATCACCAGCGGCGTCTTTCCCGTCCCGCCGGTCGTTATATTGCCCACGCTTATTACCTTCGCCGGCGAACGATGAACCTTGAGCCATCGGCTCGAATAAAGAAAATTGCGAACGAGAATCACCGCCGCGTATATCCGCGCCAGCACCGCCAGGCAAAAGCGAATCACCGTCGCGGCCAATCCGCTCCGCTTGCCGGAAATCAATCTGCGGTAACCTTCCTGGTTCACTTGCAGCTCTCCCGGTCGAATTGCGACCATAACCACGCGAGCGTATCTGACTATCGAAAGCTCACCGATCAAAGCCCGCTTAGGACGTGCAAAAAAATTATCTTTCATTTTTGGCCGGCTGCGGCTTCGGCCGGCGGCGTCAGAAATACTCACCCTACAACGA
>CAYNKU010000187.1:0-2158 GCA_964397865.1 uncultured Pirellulales bacterium
TTTAACAAAACGTCCAGACCTTTGTTGTCCCTGATTGTCCCAAAAAACAGAACTATCTGGGAAGACTGTGGCAAGTTGAATTTTTGCCGGGCCTCAAATTTGTCTAATACGTTATTAACAGGCATTATCCCATGAGGTATTACATCTATACTATCTGCACAAATGTCCCAGTCTTCAATCAATTGGCGTTTAGCACTATCGTCATGCACTATTAGGCGATGAGGAATATGAAAAAATCGTTTTAAAAATGATCGTCTTGTATTAAAACGATTGCTATGAGGCTGCACGTCATGTACTGTAAGAACTACGGGAAGCTTTTTGGCCAGACGCTTCAGAATAAACTGGTCAATAAAGGGTACACCTCCCTGTAAATGAACTAAATCAGGTTTAGTCCGAACAGCAAAACGATTGCGCACCAGGCAGTTTTTGAAATTTTGCCAAACCCTGTTTGATGCCCAACGAAGCTTCGACAATTTCTTATCCGGAATCTTAATCTCATTAAAGCGCCTTTCGACCTTGAAAGGTTTGGGGATATCCGGCCATAAAGAACTTGACAGAACTATAATATCTACAGAAGTCCCAGAAAACCCTTCGCATAAAGCATCGGTATATGCATAGAGACCACCTCTTCCTGCGGGTTCTACCATAACTACCTTCATTTTTTCAGCTTTTCTCATTTTGCGATTACACCTTGCAAACTTTGTTACGACTGTCTTCCCTGCCGAATATGTCAGGAATATGATTGCACATAATCACAATCCTGGTAAAGATATGTCTGGACCATGTTTTCTTCCTGGCAAAGACTCTGATATATGTATTGCCAATTAGCGATTATAGCTATAAAACATGCAAGAACTGATGCACCACGAATATGAGATAGTACAGGATGAAAAATGCCTTCACCAGCTAGAGATATCACCAGCAAAAAGCTTGTTATGCCATAGTACTGCATTTGCGGAATATTGCTCCTTGCTAAAATAAGGCTTCTCCAGAGAACAGATGTTAGTAATACCAAGAGCACGAATAAGCCAACCAAGCCGTTCCGGTCTAACCAGCCAAGGTACTCAGAATGATAATACCCCACCAGACCAATTTCCCTTTCAGTAACCGAGGGGTGAAGCGCGCCAACACCTCTGCCGAGAAGTAAATATATGGGTTCCTCTTTATAACTCGAAATAATTCTGGAATACTCTCCTCCTCTACCCATCCTTCCTCTAAAGGCCTCTACAACGTCTATTTTGCTTCCCGTATAATCAGGGCGGAATCTCTCAAAAAAGTCATATTTAAATAAACCCAAACAGGCAATCACAATAAAACCGCCTACCATATATAAAGCGAATGTTTTATACCTTTTCCTGATAAATATTAGTGAAGAGACTCCAAGGATACATGCCGCCCCATATGTTGACCTTGTCTCACTGAATACTATCCCTATTGCTCCAGTTGCCAGCAACAGCACAGGCATAACAATGAATCCAATTTGGTTTAAAAACATGCTTATACCCACACTTAACAATACCAGGTAAAGCATAGGCACTAAAACCGCTGTGCCTCGCTCACCACCAATCGTCCAGAAATAAGCCTCAGCCAATTCTTCTGTTCCAGGTACTATGTAATACCCAAACCTGACTAATATGTGCAATCCAAACATCACCAATAGCATAACTATTACAAACTTTAAAAAGTTATTTACCCGTTGATACGTTGTAAGATATCGAACTGAAAATATCATGGCCGCGACAAAATGTATTACACGGGAACAGGTTAGAGCGGTATGAAAATGAAATGTTAAACCTTGCAGCAAGGAAATGAAACTTATAACAGCAACAACTATAATACATTTTTCGATGAAGTCTAATTGAAAGTGTTTTTCTCTATTTACAAAAAACGTGGCACATAGTGTAAGTAAAAAAAGCATATCACCGGGTAACCATGTCCTCGGCATACCAAGATTGCCTGCTGCAT
Source organism: uncultured Pirellulales bacterium (assembly GCA_964397865.1). Taxonomy (GTDB): domain Bacteria; phylum Planctomycetota; class Phycisphaerae; order Sedimentisphaerales; family Anaerobacaceae; genus CAYNKU01. The sequence goes on from CAYNKU010000187.1 coordinate 1,966, forward strand.
GTATATATCCTGCAAATACAGTCTCAAAAAGTTTAGACACAAGAAATACATAAAAAACAAGATGCGGCTTGATAACAACAAGCGGCACACAAGCAAATATTACAATCAAACAAAGTATCGCAACAAATGTCGCCATAAAATCATCTCTATATATTGCCTAAAATCATGTAATAACCTAATGTTTGTTTACAGT
>CAYNKU010000187.1:2258-4881 GCA_964397865.1 uncultured Pirellulales bacterium
TTTTCACCAATATCGTCCAAATTTTCGTTAATCTTATCAAATTTTTCTATAAGCTTCTCCTTGCTGATTTGCGAATCATCGATACAGTATTGCTCCAGCCCGAACTGAGCCATAAAATCTTTTGTCTTCTTATGATACGCTATTGCTAGTAAAGGAGTGCCTGCTGTTAAAGAAAAAATCTGAGAGTGCGTTTTGTGCCCGACAAATATTCTGCACTGTGCTATTAAATTGATATGTTCCTTCGTGCTTGGCCAGTGTTCGAGAATCTCACACATATCTTTTTTGTTAACATTTTTAACAATATCTTTAAGGTACGGCATATCCACGCCTGCAAGTTCCATCGGAAAAAGGCGAATTCGATAGTCTGACTCTACGGCATGACTTAAAAGTGCGGAAAAACAGCTTATATATTCCTTTCTAACAACAGGGTTTTGTTTGTTGCCTGTCCAGACCGAAAGGCCCATAATGCGTTTACGCTGACTCGGTTTAAGTCGTGACCCCACAACATCATAAAGACCAAACACAGACTCAAATGTCTTGTGCACATGATTGGAAGAGACACCCATTTCTTCTATCTGGTCTTTTGAGGTCTCGTCCCGTATGTAAATGCATTTCGCCGCCGCAAGTATTTTCCGAACCATTATTTTGTTCTTGGCATACTTAAAATCAAATGAACCAATGGTTTGTGACCACAGTAACAATGGCTTACGATGCATTAATGCCACCATCATATCAAATAATTGAGATGTAACCATGCTTTTGGCGATTATAGTTGTAATGTGGTGTCCACCAGTACTTACCACGACATCTGAGTCCCGAACAGCCTGTAAATAGTTTTTATCGCAGAATAAATCTATATACCAGGGTTTCTTGTTTTTGATAAATGCGTTGCGAATAACAGGAAAGCTAATTCGTTTTGCAAGGATAAACTTTATTCTATGAAAGATTTTACTTAAAAGACACGCATCCTTTTTTCTGGGTTTGCCGAAGCCCCATGGTACAAACTTCACATCTAAGTCAGGTAAATCGAGGGCATCATGCCAATATGCCGGATTGCTTGTTGAAACGGTTACCGGATTAAAGCCATTATGCAATAATTCTCGTAAAATCATGTAAAGAACAGCTCTGTCACCTTTGTTGGTGGCACACTGATTGATAATAAACACTCTCATGTTGAGTTTCCTTTTGTATTAAGTCTCTTTTTTACGGCAGTAATAAAATCAGCGGCTTCTTTAGGTAATGCAATAACTACAAAAATACTAACGACGATTATACCCAAAAGTCCTCCTCTTATCATCCAGTTAAGGTCTTGTATAAATATAAATCTGTGGAATACCCAAACTGCCGCTATTGAAATAATGCTTGCAAGCAATGGTTTCGCAATGCCCAGACGGTAATATTCGTACATGGGAATATCTAACTTTTTGATTCCGTATAAAGGCAGCCATATTCCAGCTCTTAGCCACAAAACCACTACAAGGCTCAGCGCAGGAACCATAGGAACCGCAATATCACAGTAAAGCAAAATAATCCCCAAAATAATCGACCCAACAGCCATCATAATCGATGTGACAGTCAAACCTTTCAGGTGGCCGACCCCAACCAATACAGGCAGCCATATTTCGAAAAAACCTCCCGGGATAACAGAAATGATAATCAATCTCATTACAGTTACCATGCGCGGCAGGACATTCCCACGCAGCCAAAATGCAAGTAATTCAGGGGTAAAAACAAAAATAAGAATCAATATACTACATGTCAAGGCAGCAAGCATTTGGGTGCCTTTGTTTACAACTGCTTTTATCTTATTGAATTCATTACGAGCACGGAAAGTGGTAATGGTCGGGAGAAAAACATTTTGTGTAGAAGCAAGTAAACCTCGCACAAAGCCGGGTATTTTAAAAGCAATATCATAGACTGTCACATCCTTTGCCGTACCTTTCCATCCGACCAGCAAGATCATAGTATTATACATTATAATTGAGCTTCCCGAGCGGGCAAAGGAATGGCTCATATATCGCATCAATTCACATCTTGCTTCTTTGGTGTAGTATTTCAGTCCGATTCGCAGGTTGGGGATAGATTTCTTGGCAACAACAATCATTAAGAGTAATGAGATTGCCGCCGAAACTACAAAAGCAGATTGTAAAGCAATTATATTTCCCCAGATGATAAGACATACCATACTCAAAAAAAGACGCAGAATATAAAATATTACAAAAACCGTATTGCTTCTAACATAATATTGAAATCCCATTAACGCCCCAGAAAAGTTAGACTCCACCATTTTTAATGCAAGCGTCACGCCCACAAGAATACATGTTATCTGAGCCTGAAACGCCATTTCCTGAGGAATGGCTTTAAATATATCCGAAACAAAGAACGATATTAAAGTCGCAGCAATTACCGTCATAATTCCCAACAAGAACAGAAGAATAAAAGAAACTGATACAACGTTGTTCATTTTTACCGAGTCATCGCGATAATAAGCAACAAAACGATTTGTTGCTAAAACAAATGCTCTATCCAGAATGATGACGTAGGATAACCCTTGCGCAAGAAGTGCCCGCACTCCGTAACCATCCTGGCCCAGATAATTCAGCATTAATGGTACAAGGATAAG
>CAYNKU010000188.1:0-4876 GCA_964397865.1 uncultured Pirellulales bacterium
TTGGTAGGTCGAATTTTACTGACGCCGCCAGCCGACGCCGCAGCCGGCCAAAAACCGAAGATAATTTTTTTACACGTCCTTAGCTTCAAATATCGCTACCGCCAAAGACGCTTTGCCTCTCAACTCTTGCGAAAGACAGCCACAACATCCTTGACATCTACAACAAACAAGCGGTTATCACCCTCGAAATCAACCGGGATTGCCCCCTTGGGATTAAACAATACCTTATCATACTGACGAAGCGGTATATCTGGCTCATTCTCAACCTCAGCCGAGACCGCCACGATCCGCCCGGTTATTGTCGGTATCTCGATATTATCCGGCAACTGAATACCGCCCTTGGTCTGCTTTTTGTCTTCATCCTTGCGAATGAGCACACGCGGCCCTATCGGCTCAACCGTTTCAATTACCGTCACTTCATTTTCCTTGCTCTTAGCCATTGACCACTTATCCTCGGTATCGAATTATTGTTTACTACTATTAACTACGTCCGCACTCAAGTACCGGTGCTAAAATTACAAGCCCTCTAATACTACAGCGCGATTTAGCACTGTAAAACCTTATTTTTTAGTAAAATTCGAAGCACGAAATACGAAACAATATCAAATGTTCTCCGTAAGGAGTCCCGAGGACAAAATTCAAATTTTCAAAACAAAAACGTTAATTTTCCAGCCGTCGAGAGTTTTAGATTTTGGTCATTTGAATTTCGTATTTGTTTCGAATTTCGATATTCGGATTTCGAATTTAACTTACTTATCGTAATTGCTGCCTCTATAGCAATTTATCAGTTCAATTTGTTATTATATCGCGCTGTAGTACTAAGGACTTGTAAATAAATTAGGTTTTATTTTGGCGTTAGCGAGGACAAGGCCGGCAAGGAAGAAAACGCAGTCCTACTCGTTGTAGGGTGAGTATTTCTGACGCCGCCGGCCGAAGCCGCAACCAGCCAAAATGAAAGATAATTTTTTTACACGTCCTAAGCAAAACCAACTTATTTTTCGACTTTTTTGGGCTTTTTGCGTTTTTTTCTTCCTAAAATCTCATCCGCCTGCTCAATCGTCTCGGGCGGCCAGACGCCTTCGTCCTGAAGCTGTTTTAATTTCTCTCGTTGCTTGATACTGACGATCGTCCTGCACTTCGGGAACCGGTTACAGCCCATAAAAGGCCCTTTTTTGCCCTGACGAATCACCAGCTCACCTTCCCTGCACTTATAACAGCGCAATCCCGTAGGCTCAGGCGGAGGTTTCGGAGGCAGGACATTACCATCCTTATCGAGGTTCAAGATCGATTTGCAGTTCGGATAATCCGAGCACCCCAAAAACGCCCCGAACCGACCCTGCTTTTGGATCATCGCCTTGCCGCACACAGGGCATTTATGCTCGCTGACCTTCTCCTGCACCATCTTGCCGTCCTTGTCGCAGGCGCAGGCGAACTTACAATCCGGATACGCCGAGCAGCTTAAAAATCTGCCGTTTTTCCCGAACCGGTAAACTAACCGCTTTCCGCATTTAGGACATTTATATTCGCTCGGTGTGGTCTCAGCCTTGGCGTGCTGCATCTGCTCGGCGGCCTTGTCAAGGTTTTGCTTGAAAGGCCCGTAAAATTCCTTCAATATCCCGACCCAGTCCAGGTGCTGCTCTTCGATCTTGTCGAGCTGCTCTTCCATATGACGAGTAAAAGCGATATCCATAATCCTCGGAAAATAATCGTTGAGCTTGTCGGTAACCACCTCGCCCAGATCGGTGGCGTAAAATTTCCTGTCTTTTTGCTCGACATAATTTCTGTCCTGTATCGTACTGATTATCGTCGCATACGTACTCGGCCGGCCTATCCCCTCCTTTTCCAGAGCCTTCACCAGCGACGCCTCATTGTACCGCGCAGGCGGCTTTGTAAAATGCTGTTCAGCCCTGATATCTATCGCGGAAAGCTCCTGGCCGACCTCCATAGCCGGAAGCTCCTGCTGGGTCGATGAATTCCCCCATACCCTGCTGAAACCGTCGAATACAAGCACCCGCCCCGTGGTCTTATACCTGCACAGCCCAACCGAAGTATCAGCGGTGATCTCGACGCCGGTCATATCCCACTTGGCCGGGGCCATCTGGCACGCCACGAACCGCCGCCAGATCAAGTCATAAAGTTTGAACTGCTCGTCGGTCAAAAACTGCTTTAATCCCTTAGGCTCAAGATCGCAATCCGTAACGCGTATCGCTTCATGGGCCTGCTGCGCGTTCTTTTTGGAGGCGTAGATATTTGCCTTTTCGGGCAGATACTCACTGCCGATATTTCTGCCGATATAATTGCGGGCTTCCTCGATCGCCTCACGCGAGAGGTTGGTGCTGTCGGTTCTCATATAAGTAATCAGGCCAAGCGAACCCATCGAACCCAGATCAATGCCTTCATAAAGCTGCTGTGCAACCCGCATAGTCCTCTTGGCGGAAAAACCGAGACGGTTAGCAGCCGCCTGCTGAAGTGTCGAAGTTATAAATGGCGGCGAAGGTCTTGAAAGGGTCTGCTTTTTCTGCAGGTCTGCGACCTCGAATTTCGCGTTTTGCAGCGCCTCGAAAATTTTCTTCGCCTGCGCCTCGTTTGACGCCTCGAATTTCTTATCACCGACGTTCTGCAGTTCCGCCTCGAACGCGTTATGTTCACTTAGCCACTTGCCCGTCTCTGCTGTCGTCGGCCCTTTATCTTTTTCATTTTTGTTATTCTTGAATTTCACCCACTGCCCGCTGTAATCGCTGCCGGAATCGGTAGTAAATACCGCGGGTATCTGCCAGTACTCAACAGGCTCGAACGAACGTATCTGGCGTTCGCGCTCGACCACTATCTTTACCGCTACCGATTGAACGCGACCCGCGGAAAGACCCCGCGCAACCTTCTTCCACAATAACGGGCTTATCTGGTAACCCACTATCCTGTCAAGGATGCGCCTTGCCTGCTGGGCCATCACCTTGTCCATATCCAGCCGCCCCGGCTCGGCAAATGCCCGCTCTATCGCAGACCGCGTTATCGCGTTAAATACCACCCGGTAAGTCTTATCAGCGGCAACGCCAAGAATCTCCGCCAGGTGCCACGCGATCGCCTCGCCCTCGCGGTCCAGGTCTGTCGCGAGATACAGCTTATCGCACTTTTTCGCGGCCGCTCTAAGCGATGTAACCGTCCGCGTTCTGGTCGGTACAATTTCATACGTAGGATCGAAATTATTTTCTATATCCACGTTCATACCCTTTGAGGGCAGATCACGTACGTGTCCCATCGAAGCCTTGACCTCGAAGCAGGGGCCGAGATATTTGTTGATCGTCTTTGCCTTGGCGGGCGACTCGACTATTACCAGTGACTTGCGCGATGAAGTTTTTGCCATCAATAAACCCGAATAAATTTAATGTTATAATTACAGTAACTTCAGAAATCTGAAGACGGAAAATTAAATTTTAAAATCGCAGCTTCGGACAAATACACCCCGGCGGGTAAATTGTCAAGCAAAAACAATTATTGCATAGTTGTTTAACTATCGGCTGTTCTCGAGCAGCTTCTTCAAAAAAGGTTTTAATTTCCGTATCGCACGCCCCCGATGAGAAATCGAATTCTTCTCTTCGCTGGTCAACTGCGCTGCAGTTTTGCCGAGCCGGGGTAAGTAAAAAATCGGATCGTAACCGAACCCGTTCTCACCCATCTCGCTTTCGGCTATATATCCCTCAAGCGTTCCTTCGGTCTCGATCAACACTTTTTCCGGAGACGCCAGGCAAAGACAGCACACGAATCTTGCGCCCCTTTTCTCTGGCGGAGTCCCGCCAAGAAACTCCAAAACTTTCGCAATATTTTTTTTATCATGCTCCTTTCGGCTTACCCCCTCTCCCCGCTCACCGGAAAACCTCGCCGAATTCACCCCGGGCTCTCCGCCAAGCGCATCAACCATCAGCCCCGAATCATCCGCAATCGTCCAGCAGCCCGTTGCTTTTGCGTACTCCAATGCCTTCTTACGCGCATTGGCCGCAAAGCTCGCGCCGTCTTCAGCAACTTCCGCGATCCCCTCGAAATCACCAAGACCCGCCCACTCGACATCAGCCTCCAGCATCGCCGAAAGCTCAGCCAACTTCCCCGGATTCGTACTCGCAACAAGAATCTTCATTGACTTAACCGCTCTATTTCACAACGGATCTCTTCGATGACTTCACGGTTATAAATGATTTTTCTTTTCCCGTCTTTTATCGAAATAACATAAAATACTTTACCCCCGTATTTTTTGGTAAATTTCAAATGCGAAGCTTTTTGAAAATTTAATTCATTAATTATCTGTGTTATGTAAGCATAACCTGCCGGTTTGATCTGTAAACCGATAAATTTATCATTTACCTTGATAAAAAAATCAACGTTATAAAGTCGGTCCCATTCGTCCGGGGCAGGCTCTATCGGGACGCCCAATTCGTGCTGAAGCTGCCCATAAACAGTTTGTATTTCGGACTGGTATCCATCAAAAGTTCTGTTAATCACCAGGTTAACAATAAAATTAATACAGTCCTCTACGGTAATGCTCTCGATCTCAGCTTGGCACACCTCTGTAATTTTTATAAATAATCTTCTTCCCAGTTCCTCCAGATGGTCTTTAGGATAAACATGTTGATAATAATAGTCTTCCCACTCATTGATTTGTTTCGGAGAACATTTCCTTATTAATTCCGAAACCGGCCCCACCTTGTTTTTCTTTGTCAGGCCCCATCTCATATTTGCCTGATTAAGTATCCACTCCTTGGGCATTCTTTTTCCTTTGCATACCTTATGAATTTGTCCTTGTACTTATAACTCAAAGAAGTATCCGCATCTGCCAACTTGTTTTTGATAAGATGGGCATTGAGAAATGTTTTGTTTTCCAGGTACA
>CAYNKU010000189.1:0-1601 GCA_964397865.1 uncultured Pirellulales bacterium
GTCATATTTCGCTGAAGCTCAAGAGCGGCAGCGGTAATCTTATCGCGAATAACCTGGTGGATACGGCGATGGCGATAGCTGAGGAGGCGGCTGAAGTTCAAAACAATGTGCGAATATCGCGAGGGGGGTCTAAAAAATAATAAATTCGCACTTTTTTTGCTCTCGTTTCACTTTGATGAGCGCGGATTTTATTGGACATTAGCTGCTGCGGTTGGGGGATATTTGCGGACAACTCAAGATATTGTGTTGGCGGCAAGTTTAGGGGTTGTATATAGTAGCTTTGGTTATAGGGCGTAAAGTGGGGCAGCGGCGAAGGGGTTAAAGAAAAAATCCCCCCCTTGTCGATATCAAGGCAGGCACAAAGGATTGTTGACAGTTTTTATCGAGGTATATTCGGGTATGAGCAAAAGAGAACTGATAGATTATATCTGCGAAATCAATAAGACCGCCAAGCCGGAATTTCTGGCGACCTTTTCCGAAGAGGACCTTAGCCGTTATTTAGACCACCTTATGGAATTGGATATGAAGGAACTGGCGGTCTGTTCTTGATCATCTTGGAATCGGGGTAAATCCGGTTTTCATATTCCCCGCGTGATTTTTTGAATTGTCGAAGTTATAATTATTTTCGGCCGGAGTCCTGAGAAGCCGCCAAATTCAAAACGAGCTGTTCGAGAGCCACCTTCGGGGTGGCTCTTGCTGTTTTGATATTGAAATCGGTTTCGGCGAGCAGGCAGAGATGATTGCCGATCTGACGGGTGGTGAGGCGGCGGAGGCCGGCGAAAAATGCTTCCTTATTGTGCCATATCCTTAAGGTTGCGGCGATTTTTTGGGGGTAAAGTCCTTTTTCGAGCATAACTTTTGCCTTGAACATTTTTCGCAAATGGTAGGCAAAGGCTCCGATAGCGGTGTACTCGGCGGATTTGTCCGATGCGAGCATTTTTCTTAGTCTTTCGACGGCATGGGCGGCATTGCCGGCGATCACGGAATCGATAACGGCGAAGACTCCGAAGAGGCGATTGTGGCCGGCGAGGAGGCGGACATGATCGGCGGTTATGGTATTTTCGGCTTCGGCAAGGAGACTTAATTTATCGATTTCGCTGTAGAGCGCCGCCAGGGACGGGCCTGAAACCTCCACGAGCATTTCGGCGGCGGAGCGAGCGAGGGTTTTTTGGTATTTTTCCTTTGTGTATTGAATCAGCTTGCCGGCAAGCTGCCAGGGTTTGGGGTCGGTGATAGTGAAGAGTTTTCCTACGACGGGGAGTTTTTTCGCCAGTCTTGTGCGGGCATCCCAGTTCGATACGGTCATTATGAGAGTTCCGGTAGTGGAGGGGTTGTCGAAATACTTTTCGAGCAGTTCGCGGTTGTTGGAGATAAATTTTTCAGCCTTTTTTATCAGGACGACCCTTCTGTCGGCCAAGAAAGGCAGCGTTCGCAGTTCATCGAGTACCTCGGAGATACCGACCTTATCGGCGTCGGCGTTAAAAAGGGCTGTTGTTCTCTGCTCGGGTTCGAGCAGTTTGTCGAGCAGTTGAGTGCACTGGGCATCAACGAGAGGGCCTTCGTCACCGGCGATAATATAAATCAATTCGCCGGCTGCTTTT
>CAYNKU010000189.1:1701-4869 GCA_964397865.1 uncultured Pirellulales bacterium
TAGTTCTCGAGGTTGGTTCGTTTGCCGTAACCGTTTTCGCAGACGGTTAATAGTGAGGCCTTTTCCTCGGCAATGACCATTCCGACGACCTCGTCCTGCGGACGGAGCTTTATACCCCTGACGCCCCGCGAGGCCCGGCCCATCGAGCGTGCCTGGCTCTCATCGAAACGTATGGCCATGCCGTCACGCGTTCCGAGCAGTATGTGGTCTTTGCCGGTGGTTTGGGCGACGCTTATGAGGTCGTCGTTGGGGTCGAGGTTGATGGCGATAACGCCGGTCGATCGCGGGTTGCTGTATGCGGAGAGCTTTGTCTTTTTGACTACGCCGTTTTTGGTCGCCATTACAAGCTGCGGCAGCTGCGATTCGTCCTCGGTTTCAAAGCTTTTGACGCTGACAATGGAAGCTATTTTCTGGTCGCCGAGCGCGAGGAGATTGACGATATTTCTGCCTCTGCTCTGCCTTGACATGCTGGGTATGTTGTAGACTTTCAGCCAGTAGCACTTGCCGCGATTGGTGAATATCAGCAGGTAGTCCTTTGTCGAGGCGACAAACATCCGCTCTATGAAGTCTCCTTCCTTGGTATCGGAACCGATGATGCCTTTGCCGCCTCGGCCCTGTCTTCGATAGGTATCGATCGGCATTCTCTTGATGTAACCGGCGTGGCTGACGGTAACTATCACGTCTTCGTCGGCGATGAGGTCCTCGATATCGATCTGTTCGACGGCGGTGGTTATCTTTGTTCTTCGGTCGTCGCCGTATTTTTCCTTTATCTCGTGGACGTCCTCGCGGATGATATCGAGCAGCACATCTTCGCTGGCAAGTATCGCCTCATAGCCCTCGATTTTTTCGATCAGTTCGGCGTATTCTTTGGCGAGTTTTTCGATCTCCAGGCCGGTGAGTCGCTGGAGCTGCATCGTTAGAATAGCGTCGGCCTGGGGACCGGTGAGATATTGGGCGGCGGCCTTTTTTTCTTTGATAAATTTTTTCGGGAGGAGTTTTTTGAGCGTTGCGGATTCGGCGAGCTTGAGCTTTTTCTTCATCAGGTTGGCTTTGGCGGTCGGAGCATCGGGCGATTTTTTTATGAGATCGATGATCTTATCGATATCGCTGACGGCGAGGATGAGACCTTCGACGATGTGGGCGCGGTTCTCGCATTTTTTAAGTAGGAAGGCCGAGCGTCTTCGTATGACGACCTTGCGGTGATCGATGAAGCAGTTGAGCATCTGCCTGATATTGAGCGTTTCGGGCCTGTTGTTGACTAAGGCGATATTGGCGATAGCAAAAGTTGACTGTAAAGGTGTATACCGGTATAGCTTGTTGAGCGCGATCTGATCGTCGGCATCTTTTTTGAGTTCGACAACGATCCGCAGGCCGTGTCGGTCGGACTCGTCGCGGACGTCGGATATTTCCGAGATCGTGTTGTTCTGGACACAGTCGGCGATCTTGGAGACGATGGTGGTCTTGACGACCATATAGGGGATTTCGGTTATTATGATGCTGACTTTTCCTCTTTTGGTAGTTTCGATCTTTGTTTTGCCGCGCAGTTTCAGGTGTCCGCGGCCTGTGGTATAGGCGTCGTTGATGCCCTTTTTGCCGCAGATGATACCGCCGGTGGGGAAATCCGGTGCGGGCATGACTTCCAGGATATCCTTAAACGGACAGTTGGGGTCGTCTACTACCAGCAGAAGCGCATCGCATACTTCGGCTATATTATGCGGCGCCATATTAGTCGCCATTCCGACGGCGATGCCGGTCGAGCCGTTAACGAGAAGATTGGGGAACTTCGCCGGCAGGACGGTCGGCTCGGTTCGGGTTTCGTCGTAGTTCGGGATAAAATCGACGGTGTCGGATTTGAGATCTTCGAGCATCTCCGTCGCCGGCGAGGCCATCCTTGCTTCGGTATATCTCATCGCGGCGGGCGGATCGGAATCTATGCTTCCGAAATTTCCCTGCGGGTCGATGAGCTTGTATCGCATATTCCATTCCTGGCCGAGGCGGACCAGCGTTCCGTAAGTTGCCTGGTCGCCGTGGGGATGATAGTTGCCGCCGGTATCGCCGACGATTTTCGCGCATTTACGATGTTTGCTGCGGGGGCCGAGGTTTAGATCGTTCATAGCCACGAGTATCCGCCTTTGGGATGGTTTTAAGCCGTCGCGGACGTCCGGCAGTGCTCGCGAGACTATGACGCTCATGGCGTAGTTAAGATAGGAATTTTTCAACTCGTCGAGGATACGCTTGTCCTCGAATCGCTCCTCTAACTGCTTGAATTCTTTCATAAGTCTTCCGTTAATTATGAATGCCCAAAACCGCCGAGATAAGAAACCATTAGGATACCTGCAACCGGGCCGGAAGTCAAGAAATTGATACCTAAAGAACGATAAAAAGCCTTGAAATTTCGGCCCTAAGAGGGTATATCAGCACCAAGAATTCAGGGGACGCAAAAAGATGAAAATAGTTGTGGCAATGGATTCATTCAAGGGCTCTCTGACGGCTGAGAGGGCCTGTGGAATCGTAGCAGAGGCGATCGCTGAGGCGGTGCCGGGCGTGGAGGTCGTCTCCAGGCCGATGGCGGACGGCGGGGAGGGGACGGCGCGGGCTATGATCGCCGCCGGCGGTGGCGAGTGGATACCCAAAACCGTTACAGGGCCCCTGCCGAAGATGCGGGTCGAGGCGGGATTCGCGTGGTTCGAGAAAGATAAAACCGCGCTGGTCGAGATGGCGTCTGCGAGCGGGCTTGAACTGCTCGAGGTCTCTGAGCGAAATCCGATGAAGACAACGACCTTCGGTACTGGCGAACTGATCAGGGCGGCGCTCGATCACGGGGCTGAAAAGGTGCTGCTCGCTGTCGGAGGAAGCGCTACCGTCGATGGCGGAGTCGGAGCGGCTGCGGCGCTGGGCTGGCAATTCCTCGATGAGAATAATAATAAGATCGCCGCGGGCGGAGCGGAACTTTTGCGGATAAAGACCATAACCCCGCCGGCCAAAGAAATAACCGCGGATGTTGAGGTGCTATGTGACGTCGATAACCCGCTGTTAGGGCCGAATGGGGCGGCGAAAATTTACGGGCCGCAAAAAGGGGCTAGCGCGGAGATGGTTGATATCTTGGAAGATGCTCTTAGCCACTTAGCAAAAGTCGTTAAGCGGCAATTGGGGCGCGATATAAAGGAT
>CAYNKU010000190.1:0-4862 GCA_964397865.1 uncultured Pirellulales bacterium
TCTTATCGCCTTCGTTGCCGAGCATATAGCCTGCTCCTCCGCCGACCGCTGCGCCTATGAGCGTGGCTTCGGTATCGCCGCCTGCCAGTGCTCCGATACCCGCCCCGGCTGCGGTGCCTATAAGGGCGCCCGTGCCGGCATCGGATTCACAGCCCGCCAGAAATAACACAGCCGCCAACAAAACAATTCCGCCTGCAATCCATTTCTTTGTCATTTTGCCACCTCTCTTCTTGGTTTTATAATTTCGCACCAATTTTCGCTAACTTTTGCTATAGCTCCATTTTACCCGGCCCGACGGCCGATTGGCAAGTATCTTTCTATATTAATATCGTCTCAGGCCTCGTGTTCAATTAATTATTGTCAAAAAACCGCCATATTTTAATAACATCGCCCCAAATCGACTTACCCAGCCGATTCAGACGCCCACCTGTAAATATAAACGCCCCCGGATGTGATATTATTGCACTGCTTCAAACAAATGTTACCCAAAAATCTTAGCTGATGGAGACATTTTGGCATCATAGCAATTAGACAAAAGCAGGATTATGATCAATGTATTATGAGACGCTACCTGAGCCTTTATTTGATCTTGTCCGGATAAATGACTGCTGCGATCAGTGCATTCCCGTATTTTTCCCAGAGTTGTTCCAACGTTAAACCATAGTCAAATTTGAGTAATTCAAGGGTTATGATAGGAATGCCAAGGTCATCACCTACATAAGCTCCAAGAGATCCATGCTGCGTGCCAAATCTCTCAGCGGGCAACTCGCAATATTTTGTCATATGCTTTGCAAGTGCTTCTCCAGGTCCATCGTGGTCAATCATTCCAGGTGGTTTTTTGCCGCTGGAAGCCCAGCTTCTTAGCTGGTGAATACTCACAACGCGGTCTGGAGAATATTTTTCAATAATTTCGTGAATGATACGAGCTTCTGGTTCGGACAATGCGTAAGGCCCATTTCTCTTGTCATTACGTCGGTTGCTCGATTCAAAATTGCGATTTAAATCCACACCATTGACATTGAAGTGGTCAAAATGCGCCATACCGTCAGGATTAGCGTTAGGCAACAGCACCACCTTACGTCCTTCAAGCAACTCCGAGTGTTCATCAATATATTCGGCCAGCCGGTGAACAAGAGGTGTACCAACGTACTCATCTCCGTGTATTGTGGCCAGTATAAATACAACATCCTGACCATGGCCAAAAATAAGGTACTCAATTGGGCGGTTTTCAACAGATTTACCTGCGATATATTTTTTTGCATTTTTAGTCTCAGGTATTTTCGGTAAAGGTCTTGTTTTATCTTTGGTAATCTCTTTGGCTATTACGGTAAGCCCCATTTCGTCGTCCCGAGGAAAAGCCAGTATATCACCTGCCTGGACATCGGCTTGGTAAATCGTCCAATTATTCTTTCCCTTAAAACTTGGTCCCCGCATTGTACTACACTTTTCCCAATTGCGACACAGACCAATACTCTTTGGTGTTTTGTCTGCAAAGAGGCTCAGATATATTCGCCCCGATGTCTTTACACGACAGGAAATGGTTATCATTCTTTTACGATGGTGCAGCGTATATTGCAGGCCCTGAAGAAACTCAGGTATCTGGGAAAATTCGGCTCCACGGTTTATATAAACCCTTGCTTTTTCGCCCATAGTCTTGACAGCAAAAGGCCAATTGGCCTGAACACCGAGGGTCGCTAGTTCTGTTTCCGTTTCTTTTTGTAAGATGGCTGGTGTTGTTTCTTCTTTCTTCTTACTAATCTTATTGCTAATTTTGTCAGGATCCCAAATTGTTGCTGCTATATGCTGTTCTGGGTTTTCCTCCGTTGTAAAATAGTATACAGTTACAATTTTACCATCTATCCTTTGCGTGGTTTGGGGATATCCTAAATCCCAACTTCGGCCATCATCCCGCAAACAGATTTCCTCGCTCCATGTTTTGCCATCATCTGAACTGATTTTGGCCCGAATCCCATAAGGTTTTGCGCGGTAACCGTAGGTCACAACTATTCGCCCGTCATTCAATCGAATCATACTGGCTGGATTCCCGTTGCCTCTTCCCGTATTAGCCACCTTACTCAGAAATTCCCATGTTTTCCCATTATCATGTGAAGAGTAAACCTCGATGAAAAATAACAATCCCCCCTGTTTCCTTTTCTCTGCTCTCCGCATAGCTGAAACAAGTCGGTTTTTCGAACAGCGGACCGTTGAAGGCATGCTTGCTTTGCCGGTAGGTTTTGGTATCATCATCCATGATACGAATTTTACCGTCCGTCCCCCATCAATCGTGCTAGCGCAAAAGGACTTTGTGACACGTTGCTTCGCCCCATGAGCCGCCGTTGTAAAAAACAAACAATCATGTTTACCATTTACAATGTAATCGGTTCGATGCGCAGCGTGGATGTTCCCGAAGGTTGGGAATTCATAGGGCCTTCCCCAGGTTTTGCCTCGGTTGTACGAAAAATAGAAGAATCTGCCGAAACCTGCCATGGCGAAATTGGGATGCGTATAATTGATTTGTATTGGGCATTGTTTCTGTTTTTTCTTCTTTTCTTGGTAAATAGTTCTAAAGGCTCTGGGCCTCTCCAACTCCCATGTTTCACCCCCGTTCAAACTCCTTGCCATAAGTACCTGTCTGGGTTTGTCGCGGTCCATATCGTGCCAGTCTTTATTGACTTTGTAATGTCCCATAATAAAACCAACCAGGATTTCGTCATCCCAACTCCAAATACCAACATTATTCGGCCAACAGCAAAATCGCCCGGGTTCTTTATATACGATCACATGTTTAAATGCCTCACCGGTATCTGTAATCGATGGTGGTAGTTCAGACTGAACGCTCAAGGCCGTAGACTCTATCTGCATCGGTTCAGAATTTAATGTTTTCACATCAGCGACGGACCCAACAGGTAACAGTAAAATGGATAAAACCAATAATACTCTTTTCATGATTTCCTTAGCACCCTAATCTTTTATCACTTCATATTTGCCATTGTCTTTAATCACAATAATCGACTCTCCACCCATACCACTTGTTACATAACCTTCGATTATTCCGCCAAATTCATTTTCGTTCTGAGTAGCTGAAAATTGCAAGACTCCATCACTCTTAAACTTGAATCTTTGAGTTGCCTCATCATTAGGCCAAACTCGTTCAACTATTCTGTTCACACCAGGTGCTGTTATTGCGATTTTAGAAACTGTTGATGAACTGTCGTTTCTTATTGTTAAACTGTAACTTGTAATCATAGTTATGGCGGTAAATGCAAGGATAAAAGCCAATGGAAAGTTGACAACAATCACGCCGCCAGAAAGTAATCCTTTTTGAAACAGTGTCTTTGCAGATGTTTTCCTTCGCATTTCTTGGTATATGTAAATTGCCAAACAAAAGGCAGCAACCAATACAGAAATTAGCCCACCAATAATAGTATATATCCCAACCAGAACTAACATGTCTACTTTGGTAAAATACCATAAAGCAAAAACACAAGTACCTATTATTAATGGGGCTACCCCAAAGAATATCGAACTACGGTATAATTTATTCATAGTTTTCTTTAGCTATCCGGCGTGGATTTAATTTCTTCATAAACTTTGATTATGAAAAATAAGATAGCCGCACTGATGCCAAAACACAACCCAAAGAGCAACCATATCCAAGGTGTGGCTCCTTCTCTTTTTGCAAGAACCAATAACCATATACCTATTCCAATTTGTACCAACAAGCCAACCATTGACCGCACACCAGCCATCATACTTAACGTGAGGTTGTCTGGTCCTACTTCATAAGGTCCGTACAATTTAGCCATAATTACAGAAAGCACGGGATTTTGAAATAGAGTCAAAACCCAAAGCACGATCAGAACAATTGCGAGTTTCTCAATGTTTTTCATTATCATCCTTTCTGAGAGAATTAAAGAGGTCTGACCTACTATCTGCAAAACCAAATGCCTGCGATACACCACGTTCCGTATTCTTCTATTTTCTCTAATTCTATCTAAAAATGCTATCCTTTGTACAACTATTGCTAATGCCAGTCATGTTGAGGGTCATATCTTTCTTCCACGATAACAATTTCGCCATTTTTCAAGGTTAATTTTAAATCAACCCTTCCACCAGTCGGACGAGAATGTCCATCACCTTTTTTCCAAACAGCCACAGAGTAAATCATCTTTTCAATATTCAAGCCACCACCATTCCCCCATACAGAACAGCCCTTGGGCAATACGCGAGATAATGAAACTTGAATCTCGCTGGTATCGATTCGAAAAGGTTTTCTTTTATTGTTGTCATAGACAAAGTAATATTCGAGGAAATGGTTGCCATTTCCAGGCACTCTCGTGCGATAAACCAGAACAGGTGTTCCCTGAACAGTTATTATATATGGTAAATCATCAACCCCGGCTGTACACCATGGGATCTGGCTATATATAATTCTATGATTTCCAGATTTGTCTTTTAGCATAATCTGCTTACAGACATTTTCATGGTCGGTTAAATCATAGACCACATACTCTTCCCACTCGCCGATACGTGTTACCTCTGGTATGCCAAGTTTGGTTTGTGTTTGCTCGTTGGCATCGTAGGCTCGCCCAAAATCCCAGGGATGGATCAAAGCCATATTTTTTCTGTAATTATCCAAAGGGGTTTTAGCTGGAATAAGGTTTAATTCTTTTGGGTCACTTTTTCCGTCCGCAAGCCATACAGTCCATTTTTGAGCCTCTACACCACAACCTGCAACTGCGAACAAAATTGTGGTACAAGAAAATAAAAAAATCATATCTAAAATAACGACCTTCGTTAGGCATGGACTTGTTTGCATTTAGTATTTCCTTGTTAGCTATCAGTTTCCACTTTATAAGAAA
>CAYNKU010000191.1:0-4844 GCA_964397865.1 uncultured Pirellulales bacterium
CTCTTGGACACTTAGCAAAAGTTGTTAAGCGGCAATTGGGGCGTGATATAAAGGATATAGCCGGTGCCGGTGCGGCGGGTGGTCTGGCGGCGGGGGCGATAGCTTTTATCAACGGCCGGCTCGTATCGGGTATCGAAACCGTTATGGCGCAGAGCCGACTGGAAGAGGCCATCGCGGAGGCTGACTGGGTGATCACCGGCGAGGGAAGGTTCGATCATCAATCCCTGATGGGTAAGGTAGTCAGCGGGATCGCACAAATGGCTGAAAGATCCGGGACGAAAGTCGCCGTTATCGCGGGTGAGGTACTTTTGCGGTCCCAGGAGTATCGCGATTCGAAGATAGTCGACGCCATCGGCTGCAGAGAAGATGATATGACGATAGAACACGCAATTAAAAACGGGGCGGAACTGCTTGAACGGGCCGCAAAAAAATTCGCTGCCACCCATTTTCGAAATGAATAAAAAAAGCTGTGAAGTTGCTCCACAGCCCTTTATTCAAAGTAAGATTGTTTCCTGGCCTATGCCCTGCGTTTTCTCATTAAAGCTAAGCCGCCAAAGCTGAGAAGTAAAAGTGTCGTAGGTTCGGGGACTACGTTAATCGTCAAATTGTCAAATGCGCCCTCATAGGAACTTAATTTGATCATCGTAATTTCGCCAAGATTTTGGCCAGTTGTGTCGACAGTGGTCCAGTGATTCATACCGTTATATGTGAATGGCACTGAATATGTCCCCAGCGTACCGATCACCTCAAAAGTTGTGTTACCACCCCAATCAATGGCATCAACGGCAGCATAATCGACGTATTCACCTGCAGCCAAATTGAACGTGACTTCATCCACAGCAGGCCATAAGTCCAGCGCATTTCCGGATGGAGGTGGTCCGGCATCACTAATATCCCAGTGTTCACTGCCGGGTTGCATACCCGCATGAGGCACAATGTTGTGCTGAAAGACACCATTGGTAAAGGTGTTTGACGCTGGTTTTGGGTACTCGAAGTCCTCTACGTGCTGTACTGCCATTGTTGGCGTTGTTAATATTAGGCATACGATCAATGCCAAAAGCAGATTATTGAATTTTTTCATTACCGGTTCCTCCGTCTGAAATTATATAGTTAGACAAAATAGTTCTGTAAATGTGTACGAACATCGACACCACTGCTTCTAAAACAAATACGACATGAGTTCTCCCCACCCCAACTATTCAATAATTATAGCATAGCTTTCATTATAAGTCAAGGAAAAAATGGAGTTTGTTTATATTTTACGAAAGATTTATGAAAAAACACTGTACTAATCAGTATTCGCTGTTTGAGCCGCCGTGGATGAGGCGCATTCTGCCAATGTTGGGGATGAATAGGGGTTTCGCCTTGCCGGCGGGTCTGAAGAAGCTGGGCAGATAGACCCAAAGGGCCTTTCCGACGAGGTATTCGCGGGGGACGATGCCAGTGCGATACTGGCGGCCGTTGTTTCCCCTGCCGGGGCGTTCCCACCATCGGCTGTCGGCAGAGCTTGGGCTGTTGTCGCCGAGTACGAAATATTCGTCTTCAGCGAGCTTGAGGGGATAACCTTCCATGGCCCTGGGTTCGCCGGGGCCGTTGACCTGGGTGTAATGGATGTCCCTGAAGACAGCGACGTGATAGATATCGATCTTGCCGGAGCCGAAGATCTTTGCGCTGGGGGGAATGTTGGTGTTTCTTTTGCCGGCGTCCTCGGAGCCGCGGCCGAGATCAAAGGTGAGCTTTTCATCGCCGAAGGTGAGAGTGAGCAGGTGGTCGACATTTTCGAATTTTAGCAGAGTTGATGTAGTCAGGGCGGGCGGTTCGATATTAAGGCTCGCCAGTTCGTCAAAGTCGCCGTTACCGTCGTCGGCGGCGATGACCATTTTGCCTTCGAAATCGACCCGGGCCCGGTAACTTTTCTGATACTTGCCAATCTCTACGCCGATGCTGCCGCGGTCGGAGTCGCCTGTGACATAGCAGCGGACCATAAGATCGGAGCAGTAAGGCATATAGTCGTATCTGTCGACCTCGTTGTAGGCGTAGGCGGTTCTGAAATTGTTGCCGAGTGAATCATTATAATTCAAAAAGTGCAGCTTCCCATCGGCGGAATCGAGTCGAAAGACCGTCGGCGAATCGGGGTTAATCTGCCAGCGGGAATTGTCGGTATTCTCGAAGGGCTGCTGCCATCTGTGGCGGTTAAAGGTAGGCTCATCGGCCTTGACGGGCTGATAGTCGTTGTTATAAACCGGCATCCAGAGTTCGTTTTGGACCTTGGGGGGCTTTCGGCTGATCTGGCCGTTAATATAGACATCGCCGTCAATTATTTCTATGGTTTCGCCGGGTCGGCCCACGAGTCGTTTTATGTAATTGATAGAAGGGTCGGGCGGGTTCTTGAAAACGACGACGTCCCACTGCTTCGGTTCGAAAAACTGGTAGATGCATTTGAGGACAAGTATTCGGTCGCCGTTTGATATCGGCATCGAACCGCCCACCGGCTGGTAATGTCCGCAGCTCGGACAGCGGCTCGGTACGATACGGGAGATATTTCCACGAGGAATCGTATCCTGAGGATAGCCGTAATTTTCGGGAACGAAACCGTAATCGTATCGGTAGCCGCAACGCTGACATCGAAGCTGAAAGTGCGCGCCGCGGAGTGTGTCGGCCATACTGCCGGTCGGTATGCGAAAGGCTTCCATTACAAAAGCCCTGAATACGAAGGCGAGAATAAACGCTGTGATCAGCCACTCGAAGGTATTGGCGATCTCGGCGGCCCTGTTCTTTTTCGGATGCTTCCTGGGTTTTTTAGTTTGGTCGCTCATTTACACCATTTGAAAAAAACTTTCTGAAACACTTTGTAAAAACCATTATTATGCCGTTAAGTTTCCGGATGGTCAATAATCAATTGGGCAATTGGGGAAAAGAATAGTTTTCCGGCCCAAAACAACCTGCAAAGTCCCCATAAAAGTCGCCGCGGCGGCGGCGAGGAGCTGTTTTTTAGCCTATTTTCACAGATTGAAAGAAATTTTTTTGCATAACTTGACATTTTTATTTAAAAATTACTTGCCGAATAGAAGTCTTTGCAGTAAAGTGACTTGTGGTGTCCGGCGCCAAAGGATATAACGAGAGCGCGATTTGAGTGGTTATGCGGCCGAGCAAGTCGAGGAAAAGTCTTGCTCAAACGCGGATACCGGTTTTATACTCATCAATGTCGTCTGATGCAGAGGTGAAAGATGAGTTCGAAAATAACCAAAGGGGTTGAGTTGTTCTCGGGCGGCTCTTTTGAAGAAGAGGAAAAAATTTCAATTTTCACAGTTACTCTTTGTTGAAACGAGGTAGTTTATGGCAACAGTCACGAAGAAGGAACTCATTGACCGAATTGCAGAACGCACTCAGGCAAAGCGCGTTTCGGTCAAACGTATTGTGCAGGCCTTTCTTGATGAAATTACCGTTGAATTGTGCAAAGACAATCGCCTGGAATTTCGCGATTTCGGTGTCTTCGAAACCAAGAAACGCGCAGCGAGAATCGCGCAGAACCCGAAGACGCTTGCCCGCGTGGAGGTACCCGCGAAGCGCACTGTGAAGTTCAAGATGGGTCGATTGATGAGAGAAAATCTTTCTACACCAATACCGGAGTCGGCCGAAGCGAAATAGTACATATTAAAGCCTTGCTTACCGGGCATTAAATTTCAGTCAGCTTTGGAGCGGCAAGCGGGAAAAGTTTTTTTGGAAAAAGGTTGTTCGAAGGAGCCTTCTTATGCCAGAGGGAACAGTTAAGTGGTTTAACCCACGAAAGGGTTATGGTTTTATCGCCACAGAAGACGGTAAGGATATCTTTGTTCATTACGCGAGTATTGCAGGTGATGGGTATAAAACTCTCGTCGAAGGAGATGCCGTCAGCTTCGATGTTGTCGAAGGTGAAAAGGGTTTGCGAGCCGAGAACGTGGTTCAGAAATCCGCCTCGGAAAGTAAGTAAGCCCTGGCTCCGATTACCGGGGCCTACCCATTAGTGGATCCGAAATTCATGGAGGGCAGATATCCCGGGGGCTCGGGCTCGTGGGGGCGGGATCGGGAGGCTGTTTGTTTTGCCATGGCGGCCGAAGTAAGAGGCAGGGAGAAATATCTTAATTTGGTATAGTTATCAAGGCTGGTTGCGATTTTTACTTGTAATCAGCTTGTTTTTTTGGTATATATAGGTTAGCAGAAGCAGATTGAATAGTAAAATGGTTACGGCAGGATACCAATCGGGACTGGACTGCAACGTTCTTGTGCTGAACAAGCATTATATGGCGGTCCGAATCGTGGGGGCACGGCGGGCGTTCTCTCTGCTTTTTCGCGAGCTTGCGGAAGTAATATCCATCGATAAAGGCGTATATTCGAACCATAATTTCGAAAGCTGGTGCGATGTCAGCCGGTTCAAGCGCAACTTCGAGCCGGACGGTAACGACTGGGTTTCGACGGTTAATTTCCATATAGCTGTGCCGCGTATTATCCGGCTTCTTTTTTATGACCGGCTGCCGCAGGGCGATGTGAAATTCAACCGCCGAAATATCTTCGCTCGCGATAAAAACCACTGCCAGTACTGCGGACGGAAATTCCCGACCAGCGAACTGTCGCTCGACCACGTGATACCGAGAAGCGCCGGCGGTAAGACGACGTGGACGAATATAGTCTGCGCGTGTATGAAGTGTAACGTTAAAAAAGGTGGGCGGACACCGAAAGAAGCCCATATGACGCTTGTCGCCAAACCGATCCGTCCCAGACACAACCCCCTCGTACATATTCACCTCGGCAACCAGCGATACAACAGCTGGAAACAATTCATCAGCCACGCATACTGGTCGGTCGAG
>CAYNKU010000192.1:0-1165 GCA_964397865.1 uncultured Pirellulales bacterium
TTGGCCGTAGCATAAAGCCAAAAGAATAAAGCCGGCGAGAGCAACAAAGAAGGATGACATAAATACACAAAGCAGCGCTTTAGAGAGACTGCTTTTAGCGACAATCCTTAAAAATAATTCCGAGAATTCATCTTCGCCCATAGCCCTGATAACCCAAATCTTAGCTGTATTCGATGCGGATACCAGTAAAGAAGGGACAAGTGCCATAACAGCCAAGCCGGTGTGATAATAAGGCAATAAACAAATAAGGACGGTAAGAATAGCAAATCGCCATCCTAATTTCTTTACTATCGGATTGGCCTCGAGTTTTAGCGTGGGAGTAATAAGATATGTACTAATGATGTCCCCTAACCTCGCTATCAGGATGAGGAAGCAAAGAATATGTTCAAAATTGTTGTAAATAAATTCGTTCATATTTCTACGGTCTAATCGCCGGGGTCAGACGCTCCAGTTTTTTATTTTTTTGGATTATAGTCATGTAGGATAAATGGGCAAGGGAATTTTAGCGTGGAGCGGATATTAGAGTACAGCGGGTAGCGTAATTCGTCGTGCGTGATGCGTATGTCGTATTGCGTGAAGTGTATTGCGTGGGGAAAAGTGTATTTCGCATTTCCCTATGCCTAAGGCACAAGTGGGATGCCCAAGGCAAAGTGCGGAATGACATGGGGGTGTGGAGGAAAGGCAACCCTCGACCTAAGGCCCAAGTGCGGTGCGGGGAACAGAAAAAAACAACCCCCTGCGGTGAAGGGAAGAAAAAAACAACCACCTGCGGTGTGGGAAAGGACAACTTGCCGCATTGCGGTGGGTTTTTTCATTGAAGTACGTTAGGGTCGTGGGGATTACAAATCGGGGGGTGATTTTTTCTTGCCAGGTGGGGGTGGAATCTGTAGAGTTGTGCGGGAAGATTAGAAGGGCAAAGTTAGCGTATAGCGTACAGCGGATAGCGGGTAGCGTGATTCGTCGTGCGTGATGCGTATATCGCAAGAGCGTCAATCGAGGCCGACTATGTCGGCGATTACATTAAATTCTTATTCAATAAAGGCTTAAACAAGTTTTTTCAATCAAAACGGTCAGTTTGAGTAAATAGTTAAATGGGAAATTCCGGAATAACATAATCATTTTTAAGGGGCTGTGTATGAAACGTATTTTACCAATCATCATTCTT
>CAYNKU010000192.1:1265-4783 GCA_964397865.1 uncultured Pirellulales bacterium
CATAATCATTTTTAAGGGGCTGTGTATGAAACGTATTTTACCAATCATCATTCTTGTCATTATCGTATTTTTGCTCATCGCCATCGGGATATACAGGAAAGGCTCTACCGATGACACCTACAGGATCGCCGTCATTCCCAAGGGCACTACGCATGTCTTCTGGCAGTCGATACACAAAGGAGCCGAAGACGCCGCGAACGAAGCAGGAGCTAAAATATACTGGAACGGTCCGGAACGTGAAGGCGACCGTGACAAGCAGATACAGATCATAGAGGACTTTTTAATTCAAAAGGTATCCGGCATCGTACTTGCGCCGCTGGACAGCAAAGCTATCGTACCTGCTGTTGAGAAAATACGATCCCACAACATCCCGTGTATAATTATCGACTCCGGCATTGACACCGACAAGTACGACTCATTCGTAGCTACCGATAATTACCAGGGTGGGGTAATTGCGGCAAAGCGAATGGGCGAAATACTCGAAGGTAAAGGCCATATCATAGTTATCAAATACGCAACCGGCTCGGCATCGACGACAAAACGTGAGAACGGCTTTATAGAAACCATTGAAAAGGAATTCCCCCAGATAAAGATCATCGATTCCAAATACGGGCAGGATACGGTTGAAACCGCATTGGTGACAACCGAGGACCTGCTGACGAAAAATACTGAAATAGACGGCCTATTCGCCTGCAATGAGTCAACAACTACCGGGGCATTACGGGCGCTCGAAAGTCACGGCCTGGCCGGTAAAGTTAAGATGATAGGTTTCGATTCGAGCAAGGTGCTTATCGATGCCCTTAATGCAGGAACTATCGATTCGCTTGTTGTTCAAAACCCATATAAAATGGGATACCAGGGAGTTAAAACATGTATCGCCAAACTTAACGGCGAAGATGTTCCGCGGTTGATCGATACCGGTGTTGCGTTGGTTACCAAAGAAAACTTGAACACCCCCGACATTCAGGCTCTGGTTAAATGATAGCTCAGGCAAGAAACGAATCCGAAAATATCGCTCTGAAAATGGACGGGATAAGCAAGGCTTTCGGCCCAATACGGGCCCTTTCCGATGTGTCATTGACGCTACGCCCGGGAACCATTCACGCCCTTGTGGGCGAAAACGGCGCCGGCAAATCAACGTTAATGAAAGTTCTCTCGGGAGTATACAAACCCGATACAGGCAGTATCGCTATCAACAATGTTAAACACGACTTTGAAAATCCCCAGCAGGCCATAAAAGCCGGCATTTCAATGATATATCAGGACCTCGACCTTGCCGAGGATTTGACAGTATCTGAAAATGTATTTCTCGGTAACGAACCGCAGATGGCATGTGCTTTTATGGTCGAGGGCAAAAAAATGACTAAGATGACAGCCGAATTGATAGATCAGTTCGGCTTTGATATACATCCTGACGCGGTCATTTCTGAAATGCCTACAGGCGATTGCCAGATCGCCGAAATACTAAAGGCCCTTGCCCGCAACAGTTCGATACTCGTTATGGACGAACCAACCTCGTCACTTTCCGAAAAAGAGACCGACCGCCTGTTCTATATAATCAAGGACCTTAGAGCAAGAGGTATTTCAATAATTTATATTTCGCATCGTCTCGAAGAAATAATAGACCTCGCCGACGACATTACCGTTCTTCGAGATGGTCAGGTAGTACACCATGAAGAACAGGCTGAATTGGATATTTCAACAATAGTGCACCACATGGTAGGCAGGGAATTAAAGGATTTTTACCCGAAGCGAGAAGTTGAGACCGGCAAAGTATCGGCCGGCATCAAAGATCTGTCTACCGAGAAAGTTAAAGATATATCATTCGATATACGATCAGGCGAGATCGTTGGGATGTCAGGCCTGGTGGGGGCAGGCAGGACTGAAATAGCTCGCGCGATTTTCGGAATAGACAACAGGACAACTGGAACCATAGCGATCAACGGTGAACATATTACAGTAAAGAATCCGACCGACGCCATCAATTCCGGCATCGCATATTTAACCGAGGATCGCAAACGAACAGGTCTGTGTCTGAATTTACCGTGCGGATGGAACATAACATTGGCCAGCCTGGATTTGCTCGGTTTCAAAAAGTTCATCAATCCAAACCGCGAAAAAGAAATTTCTGTTGGCGCTGTAAATAAAATCGCTATCAAGTGGAACGGGCCCGACGCACCCGCCGAATCACTTTCAGGCGGAAACCAGCAGAAACTGCTCATTGCCCGCTGGCTGCTATCGAATTCTCAACTCATGATATTTGACGAGCCAACCCGCGGTATCGATGTCGGAGCCAAAAAAGAAATATACAGCCTGCTGAACGACCTCGCCGCCAAGGGTAAAGCCATTCTATTTATTTCATCCGAACTGCCCGAGCTTTTGGGAATAACCGACCGCATTTTAGTTATGCGGCGAGGCAAACTGGTTGCCAACCTGGTCACAAAAGAAACAAACCAGGACGAAATTATGCACTTGTCGGCTGTGGAGCAATAAACATGAATAAGTTAGTAAGACAAATGCTGCCTTTTGGAAGCCTTATCCTGATAATAGCGATACTCAGCGCACTTAGGCCGGAAAGCTTTTTAAGCATCGACAATTTTCTCAACGTCTTAAGGCGATCAAGTGTTTTTGGAATTATAGCCATCGGGATGACAAGCATCATTATTTCAGGCGGTATTGATTTGTCCGTCGGCTCGATGCTTGCTTTTTCAGGTATGTGCGGCGCTGCGGTAATGTTCGCAATGGGCGGAGAAGAGCCGTCAGGTATGCATCTTTTCATAGGCACAGTGGCTGGGGTGTTAACCGGCTTTTTATGTGGATTAATTAACGGTCTGCTTGTAACGAGATTAAAACTTGCGCCATTCATAGTCACCCTCGGAACAATGAGCCTTTTTCGCGGGATCGCATTGGTCATGAAAGACGGCCAGCCGATAAATGTCAGCTCATACAAATATCTCGGCGAAGGCACAATACTCGGCATACCCGTTTCAGTCATCATTTTTGCCGTTGTTGTATTAGTATCCGCTTTTATTCTCAAATACACAAAACTCGGCAGATACACCTATGCCATCGGCTCCAACCGCGAAGCTGCATATCACAGCGGTGTCAACATCAATTTAAACCTTATTGCCGTGTATGCTGTCACAGGCCTGATGGTCGGCATCGCATCGATGATACAAGTTAGCAGGACAGTTTCGGCTCAGCCGACAGCGGGCATGGGTTACGAACTTGACGTAATCGCTGCTGTTGTGATCGGTGGGGCCAGCCTTTCAGGCGGTCGCGGTACGATCATCGGCACAATAGTTGGGACACTGCTCATCAGCTTCTTGCGAAACGGCTGCACGCTTATCGGCATCAGCACAAATGCCCAGTTGATAGTGATCGGCATGATAATCATACTTGCTGTCGCCCTTGACCAACTGGCGAAATCAAAGACAACGGATATTAATTAACCTTTTCCCTCGCTGTCATCCAAAATAAAATTATTGCAACAAATACATTTGTTTCAAGTAAACTAT
>CAYNKU010000193.1:0-4768 GCA_964397865.1 uncultured Pirellulales bacterium
CTTATATAGAGGGCTGGAAGCTGGGTTTGAAGGCGGTGGCGATATATCGGGACGGCTCGAAGAGACTGCAGCCTGTTTCGACGGAGAAGCATAAGGACACTAAGGCCAAGGCTGTTGAAACGGTGGTTCAGTCGCGGCCATTCAGGCGCAGGCTCGCGGATACTCGGCAGAGTATTACGCATAAATTTTCCGTGGCGAATCATGAAGGCTATCTGACGGTGGGGCTATACGAGGACGGACAGCCTGGTGAGTTATTTATCACTATGGCCAAGGAGGGCAGCACCGTCGGGGGCCTTATGGATGTAATAGGTACGTGTACTTCGATGGCACTTCAGTATGGTGTGCCGCTGATTACTCTGGTGGACAAGTTCCGTCACGCACGGTTCGAGCCGGCGGGGATGACCTCGAACAGGGATATCCCGTTTGCCAAGAGTCTCATCGACTATATATTCTGCTGGATGGGCTGTCAGTTCATACTGGGTTACGCGGAGAGAAATACGCCTAACCGCTCGGCGGGGCCTGATACGGATAACAAGAATACCACTACCGCCAGAGAAGTTGTGGAAAAGACCAAAGACCTCGCTCACAAGATAGCTGAGGCGAAAAAAGAGGGTAAAGCGAGCACGAATTTGAAAATTATCGAAAAGCCCTCGGCGAAGCGGTCGAGGCAGAGTGCGCCGGCGGAGAAGGGCCGACTGGCAGGTGCGGCGATGCGGGTGGGTAAGCTGATAAGTTCGGTGATAGCGGACGATTCGGGTCATAAGGGCGAAGGCGCGGTTATGCAGC
Organism: uncultured Pirellulales bacterium; assembly: GCA_964397865.1. GTDB lineage: Bacteria > Planctomycetota > Phycisphaerae > Sedimentisphaerales > Anaerobacaceae > CAYNKU01. The sequence goes on from CAYNKU010000193.1 coordinate 787, forward strand.
AGTTCAACAGCCAGTTCGAGCACTTCCAGGACGATGCGCCGGCTTGTGATATCTGCGGGTCGATTACCGTTCGCAACGGCACCTGCTACAGATGCTATAACTGCGGTAACAGTATGGGCTGCTCCTGAGGTGGGGCTGATATTTGGGGGAAGGCTTAAATGAGATGGTTGGGGTAGTGGGGGCGGATATTACGTTGTTGGCGGTGGATGTTGGAGCGTCTTTTTGAAAAAGTCCAGGAATTTCGCATTTTTGGTTTTGATTTTTGCATTTTCGAATTGATAATCAGACTGTTTGGTTAAAGGAGAATTCATTTTTTTAAAAAAGGGGTATTATTATGGCGGAATCGGGTAAGGGTGGGATGAGCAGGCGGGAGTTTCTGAAAAAAAGCGGTGCGGCGGTGGCGGGCGCGGCGATTTCGAGCAGGGGCGTTTTGGCGGTTAATACAGCGCCGAAGAAGGTTCGCATCGGAGTAGTCGGGGGGAATTTCGGCCGGCAGTTCTATTGGCACGAGCATCCGGACTGCGTGGTCGAGGCGGTCAGCGACCTGCGGCCTGAGAGACGCAAGGCGCTTATGGAGACATACAAGTGCGCCAAGTCGTATAACAGTCTCGAAGAGCTGGTGCTGGATAAGGATATTGACGCGGTGGCTATTTTTACGGGTGTTCCGCTGCATGTAAAGCATGCGGTTAAGGCGATGAGTCATGGCAAACATGTGATTTGCGCGATACCGGCGTGTTATTCGCTCGAAGAGGGCGAGCTTCTGCTGGATACGGTGAAGAAAACGGGCCTGACTTATATGATGGCTGAGACGAGTTATTACCGGCAGTGCACGATATCGGTGCGCAAATTCTACGAGCAGAAGAAGTTCGGCGAGATATACTACTGCGAAGCGGAATATCAGCATGCGGGGATCGAGGAGCTTTGGTTCGAGAACGGCAAGAGCACGTGGCGACACGGCCTGCCGCCTATGCATTATCCGACCCATGCGACGGGTTTTCTTATCGGTGTGACCGGCGAGAGGCTGACGGAAGTTGTCTGTCACGGCTGGGGCGACGGCGATCCGATCTTCGAGGGTAGTGTCTATGGCAATCGGTTCTGGAACGAGTCAACTATGTTCAAGACCGACCGGGGTCACGCGTTCAGGGTCAATCTCTGGCGAAGAGGAGCCCACCGCGGCTGTGAAAGGGCGCAGTGGATAGGTGACAAGATGAGTTTTTACGGACCTCATCCGAACGGTTTGGGGCCTGTTATTATTCGAGCGGAGAATCACCGTAAAGAAAAAGATGACGCGGGTTTCGAGAGGTATCTGCCGGAGAGAGAAGTTTACGAGCAGCCTAAATGGTGGGAGACGGATATGCTGCCGGAGCCTTTGCGGCACTGGTCGGGACACGGGGGGTCTCATACGTTTTTAACGCATGAGTTTATCGATGCGCTGACGCACGGGCGAAAGCCGGCGATAGATGTGTATGAGGGTCTCAGCTTTACGGTTCCGGGGATCATTGCGCATAAGTCCGCCCAGGCGGGTGGTGAACTTATGAAGATCCCGCAGTTTGACAAGGCTTGAAAGAGAATTAATTTTGGCAGGAAGGATATATTATAATGACAGTATCGGATAAGAGTGGGATGAGCAGGCGGGAGTTTCTGAAAAAAAGCGGTGCGGCTGTGGCGGGCGCGGCGATTTCGAGTAAACGGGTTTTAGCGGTTAATACGGCGCCGAAGAAAATTCGCGTCGGGGTTGTCGGCGGCGGGTTCGGGCGGCAGTTTTATTGGCACGAGCATCCGGACTGTGTGGTCGAGGCGGTTAGCGACCTGCGAGAGGACAGGCGTAAGCGTTTGATGGAAAAGTATGGGTGCGGCAAATCGTATAACAGCCTCGAGGAGTTGGTGCTGGATAAGAATGTTGACGCGGTTGCTATCTTTACCGACGGGCCTTTGCATGTACAGCATACTCTTGAGGCGATGAAGCACGGCAAACACGTGATATCGGCGGTTCCGGCGGCGTGGGGGACACTGGAGCAGGCTCAGCTTTTGCGGGATACGGTAGAAAAATACGGGCTAAGTTATATGATGGCCGAGACGAGTTATTATCAGCAGGCGACGATCTCGGCGCGGAAGTTTCAAAAGGAGGGTAAATTCGGTGAGATTTTTTACTGCGAATCGGAGTATCAGCATGCTGGTCTGGAATCGCTTTATGAGATCGAGGGCAAGCGGACGTGGCGGTATGGGCTTGCGCCGATGCACTATCCGACGCACTGTACGGCTCATATGGTGGGGGTAACCGGTGAGAGGTTGACCGAGGTCGTATGTCACGGCTGGGGCGACGGGCATCAGATGCTAAAGGACAATGTCTATAAAAATCCATTCTGGAATGAGTCGGCGATGTTCAGGACGGATAAGGGGCACGGGTTCAGAGTGAATATCTGGTGGAAGGGTGCTCATCGGGGTTGTGAGCGGGCACAGTGGATAGGCAATAAGATGAGCTTTTACGGGAGGCATCCGAACGGCTCCGAGCCTATTATTATTCGTGCGAAGGATCACCGTAAGGAAAAAGATGACGCAGGTTTCGAGAGATATCTGCCTGATCGGGAAGTTTACGAGCAGCCTGACTGGTGGGCGACGGATATGCTGCCTGAGCCGTTGCGGCACGCGTCGGGTCATCAGGGGTCTCATACGTTTTTGACGCATGAGTTCGTGGATTCGCTGGTACATGGTCGCAGACCGGCGGTTGATGTTTATGAGGCGCTTAGCTATACTGTACCGGGGATCGTGGCACATGAATCGGCGTTGGCGGGTGGCGAATTGAAGAAAATACCCCGGTTTGACAGGCCCGGCGGGGCTTGAGGCTGGTTTTTGGGCGAAATCGCGGAATTTTGCGATATTGCGTTTATCGGGCGGAAAATAGATTGACAAATTCGGCGGGTTCGCTAAACTATTGGTTTTTCTGTCTGTAGTAAACTGGAGTTTCTCTATGAAGAGTTTTATGGCGAAAAAGGAGCAGATCGAGCACAAGTGGGTGCTTGTTGACGCTCAGGATGCGATTCTCGGCAGGATGGCGGCGAAGATAGCCCCAATATTGATGGGTAAGCATAAGCCGACGTATACGCCTCATGTCGATACGGGCGATTATGTGGTGGTTATCAACGCCGAGAAGATTAAAGTTACGGGCAAAAAGGCCGACGCCAAGCAGTACGATTACTATACTTATTATCCGGGCGGTCATAAGTATGTGAGTTTTGCGGATATGATGGCGAAAAAGCCCGAGAAGGTGATCGAGCTGGCGGTCAGAAGGATGCTGCCGAAGAATAAGCTCGGCAAGGCGATGCTTAGAAAATTGAAGGTTTATCGCGGGCCTCAGCACGATCACCAGGCCCAGAAGCCTGAAAAAATAGAGTTATTTTAAGAAAGAAATTGCATTATGGCAGAGACCAAAGCTGATAATTCTGGCGTTAAGGTTGATATAGGTTCGGCGGCGCCGGTTGCGAAGGAGGCGCCGAAGCCGGCCAAAAAGGGGCCTGATAAGGGCGGTTTTTACTGGGGCACGGGCCGAAGGAAGAGTTCGGTTGCGCGTGTTCGTATCCGGCCGGGTGACGGCAAATTGCTGATCAATAAGCGTGAATTAAAAGACTATTTTTCGCTGGAGCCTGATCGGCAGGCGGTTCGGGCGCCTTTGAAGGCGGTCGATGCGGAGAAGACGCTGGATGTTTTTGTTAATGTTCGCGGCGGCGGTACGACGGGCCAGGCGGGCGCGACGGTGCTTGGTATCGCAAGGGCCTTGAGGACTTATGACGAGAATCTGCTGCCGGCGCTTCGTGACGGCGGGTATCTTACTCGTGACAGCAGGATGGTCGAAAGGAAAAAGCCCGGTCAGCGTGGAGCAAGGAGAAGATTCCAGTTCTCGAAACGTTAAGGGGACATTATTTGCAAATATTTCCTCTGGTTATTACAATAGCCGCCGAGAGCAGAATCCGGCGGCTGTTTTTTT
>CAYNKU010000194.1:0-4742 GCA_964397865.1 uncultured Pirellulales bacterium
TCACATCCACAACTATGTAGGGAAGCGTGTAACCTTCATTATTTGAGTGAATTGGGATAAGAACCACGCAAGAAATCAAGACCATACTGGAGACATTAACCGGGAATCCTTAGGGTTACTGTAGTGCCTACACCCAGCTCTGATTGTACAATCAAGGTGCCCCCAATTAAGCGTGCTCTTTCTCGCATCCCAATTATACCGAGCTTCCCAGACAGAGCCAGATCGCTTGTCCTTTCAGGCATGTCAAACCCTTGACCGTTGTCGCTTATGACCAGAGTTAAGGCATCGGCACCAAAATCCAGGGTCATCTCTACCGCGGAGGCTCGTGAATGTCTTCTAACGTTGCTTAGTACTTCCTGAGCGATACGGAAGACAGTTAATTCTGTTTCCGGTGCCAGCCGACGCCTGCTGCCGGTGATGCCGACTTTCGTTGCAATCTCATAGCTCTTCTCGAGGTCGGTAATGAGCCACTCTAGTGCTGGTACCAACCCCAGGTCATCTAGTATTGATGGTCTGAGGTCCTGGCTGAAACGATGTACTCCCTCAAGAGCAGAGTCAGCCATCTCATGTAGCTTTGCCAATCGCTCTATTACCGGCTTCATTAATTTCTTTTCTCCCGTAATGAGCGAGTCAAGGCCGCGCGAAAGAGTAGCCAGGACCTGGGCTGTGTCATCATGGAGTTCCCGGGAGATACGCAATCGTTCGTCCTCCTGGGCTCTTGTTACCTGTTTTATATAATACTCCATATTTTGCCGCAATTGCCTCTCCTCGGTTACATCCTGGGCGATGACCTGCAGGCCGATTATCTGGTTCCTCCTGAGCAGGGGGCTAACCCGTAGTTCAACATATGCCTCTGTCTCGTCCTTCCTGTTTAAACGGGCCTCCTCGATGCCGCCTATCGGCACCTGCTCCAGTTTTTCAGAAAACAGTTGCTTTATCTTTTCTTTGTTTTCGCCGGAAAAGAGGTCATAGATTACGGTAGCCGTTAGTTCCTTCAGTGTATAGCCGGTGAGCTGCTCGCAGGCTCGATTGACCGAGATAATCCTGGCCGTAGTAGAACAGATAAAAATCGCATCGGTGGAATTTTCAAAGAGACCCCGGTAGCGCTCCTCCGATATCCGTAGTTGCTGGGCCGTAACCTGCTGCTGCTGATAAAGGTGCGCATTCTCAACAGCAACCCCAATCTGATTGCCAATGGCAGTAAGCAATTCGACTTCCTCCGGCTGAAATTGTCGGTAGTTGTACATGGCTGTACAGAGGGTGCCGTTGACCTTCCTTTTTGAACTGAGAGGTACTATAAGCGTGGAGTGCAGTTTAAACTTGCTGACCACTTCCCTGGTGAGTCTGGAGTCCTGAGAGGCGTCCTCCACAAACAGGTGTTGCCCGGACTGAGCTACCCTGCCATTGAAGCCCTCTCCCAGCTTGAGTCTATCCACGCCCTGGGCAAGCTCTTCGGCTGTACCACGGTGAGCCGACAGGACAAGCTCACCGGTTTCCTCATCCAGAAGGAATATCCAGGCAACGTCAGCTTGCATGACATCTATCACATTATCGATAGCATTGCTTAACACAGTGCTCAGTTCCAGCGATTCCGAGACGGTGCTTGATATCCGGTTGAGAGCCGAAAGGCTCCTCACGTTATCTTTGATGACCTGAACGGTTTCCTGAAGTTCGAGCCGGATATTCTCTAGTTGATAAACCGCCCGCTGTTGCCGATGAATCAGCCAGCTTACCAGCAGCCCGATGAAGAAGAAGGCAACAGTCTCGATTACTGCCTCGGACACCTGGGTAGAGAAGAACACAGCCCGCGGCAGTAGTGCCAGACTGATGAAAACGGCCGTAATCACCCCGCCCCTCAGTCCGAAAACGAAGGCGGCGTAAGCTACCGGGATGATCGAGAGGATACGGTATGTTGAGTAACGGGCAAGCTCGATAGGCGCCTGAGGTATAATAGACTGAACTAAGGGAATCCGGTCAGCGTAGTAGATGAGGGCTCCGAAGAGCATGATAGCTAATATAATCCAGAAATGTGGAACCCGATACACATTCTTCACGAGCGGCCTCTCCTAAGATGAGCATTATGCCAGGTCATCCAGTCCCAGCCAGCCTTTCCTCAATGCCTGCAGGACGGCTTCCGTCCTCGAGCCTACGTCCATCTTACGGAAGATATTAGCCAGATGTGCCTGCACGGTACGCCGGCTCAGAAAAAGTCTATCGGCAATATCCTGATTGCTCATACCCTTGGCGGCCAGCCTCAGTATCTCCATCTCCCGTTCACTAAGCTCGGCTAGCTGTGCCGGCTTACTCGGTTCGCGGCCAGCCCCAAAGCGGCTGAATACCTTCTGAGCGATGGTGGGGTGGAGTACGGCTTCACCAGCATGCACGGCACGAATGGCGTTGACCAGGTCCTTGCCGCTGACATTCTTTAGCAGGTACCCGGCCGCCCCTGCCTCCAGCAGTGCTATAATATACTGGTCGTTATCATAAGCGGTGAGAATCAGCACCGCTGTGGACGGCTGGCTGGCTTTAATCTGCCTTGTCGCCTCAATACCATTAGCCTTGGGCATGGCGATATCCATTAAAGCAACATGGGGGCGGAGTTTGGTTGCCAGCTCAACAGCCTCGGCACCGTCGTTAGCTTCGCCAATAACCTCCATATCTCTCTCTTGCTCAATCAGGTTACGCGTTCCCTCACGGAAGAGCACATGGTCGTCGGCGATAATCACTTTTATCTTATTCATTTGTAGGTTGCTGAGGGGAGTTTTTCTGCCTCTTATTCCCATTATAGTCCGCAATAAGGAATAGTTCAAAGACCCACAGCTCGCTTGGGATTGCATTGAAGCATAACTTACCCGATGTAATCAGCACCTATCTGCCTGCACAAATTGCCTAGTCGGAAAATAGGCCACGATGACAGGCCAGATTAGGCCAAGCAGGCGATGAAAGTCTGGTTGTTTCGGGGTAACCTGAAAATTGAGGGAGCTAAAGGAGGTTACAGCTATGGAAAGGGCAATGGCTGAAAATTCTCAAGACGATAATTTTATCAGCATCTCTACAATGCTTACTGAACTCGAAAGAGATTTGCTGCATAAAGAGGTTGAGCCGAAAGAGAAGGAGGCTCAACCTAACAAAGAGGCAATCCTTAAAGTGCTTTCTAAAGCCGCCGATGACCACAGGTTTCTGGCCCGACTGGCGGAGGACGCGGGTAAAGTGCTTAAGGAGTATGACCTGACCTCGGAGGAGAGAGCCGCCCTTGCGTCAGGTGACCTGCGACGGATAGAGTCGTGGGTTGGTAAGCTGGACAAGCGACTGAGCACCTGGATCTGGTGCCGCCTCCAGCAGGAAAAGTGGTAAGTAAAGTGAGGTCTAGAATGAGTATGGCTGAGGTGACACAGGATATACAGACTGTTGCCCCAACAGGTGAAGAAACTGTTACAAATCGAGTAGATGAGATTCTGGCATCATATATTGGTGAGAAAGCCGAGTTAATCCCGATATTACAGCAGGTTCAGCAGGCCTTTGGCTATTTACCTGAGGAGGCTATGAGCCGGATAGCGAAGTTTGTTGATGTGCCGGAGTGCACCGTCTTCGGGACAGCTACTTTTTACGCTCAGTTCAAGCTCGTTCCTACCGGGCGGAACGTTATTAAGGTATGCCGGGGTACGGGCTGCTATGTCAAAGGAGCGCCCCGGATACTTGATGAAATGGAGAAGATACTGGGTATCAAAGACGGAGAAACGACACCTGACATGGAATATACGCTGGAGACGGTCGCCTGCTTTGGTTCCTGTGCCTTGGCACCAGTGATGGTGGTCAATGATAGGGTCTATGGCAGATTAACAGCCAATAGAGTGAAAGAAATATTGAGTAATAGAGAATAGCGCATTATCTACAGGGGGATGCGATGAATTTCGAAGAGATAAAAAAGCAGGCAATGTCAAATTGGGAAGCCATGCAGAATAGCGAAAAGGCCCGTGTATTGATTGGTACCGGTACCTGTGGCATTGCCTCAGGAGCAGAAGACATACTTAAGGCTCTCCGTGAAGAGCTGGACAAAAACAGTATGGAGGCCGACATTATCCAAGTAGGCTGCATCGGCCTTTGCTACGCCGAGCCGCTGGTAGAGATAGTAAAGCCCGGCATGCCCGGTGTCTTTTACGGGAATCTTACCCCCGAGCTTATGTCCGAGCTTGTCAGGGACTACCTGATTGCCGGTAACCCTCGCCCCGAACTTGCCCTGGGCACCCGCGGTGAAGGCACCATAGATGGAATCCCCCAACTATTTGACCTGCCCGTACTTAAGCCTCAGGTTCGTATCGCCCTGCGTAACTGCGGGAATATAGACCCTATGAATATCCACCACTATATTGCCAATGGCGGTTACGAGGGGCTGAGCGAAGTGCTCAAGGTGAAACCCCAAGAGGTAATTGATGAAGTCAAGAAATCAGGATTGCGCGGGCGGGGAGGTGCTGGTTTCCCCACCGGCCTCAAATGGCAATTCTGCCACGATTCCGCGGGCTCGAAAAAATATATTGTGTGTAACGCGGATGAAGGCGACCCGGGAGCTTTTATGGATAGAGCCGTGCTTGAGGGCGACCCACACGCCGTTCTGGAAGGCATGCTTATCGGTGCCTATGCTATAGGAGCCTCCGAAGGTTACATTTATATTCGGGCGGAGTATCCGCTGGCAATTCAACGGCTGAGAGTTGCCCTGGACCAGATGGAGAAGTGCGGATTGCTTG
>CAYNKU010000195.1:0-4719 GCA_964397865.1 uncultured Pirellulales bacterium
TGGAAAGCCGTTCGGCTGCCACGCTTGCACTTCAATATAAGCAGTCTGTCTTCAAGCATATATGCTTCTCGTCTCTGATATCAGAACAATCGATTGTCTATTAGTAGGACAACTCAGCAGCATATTTTTTACCCGAAAATTTACTTTTTTGCCAAAAATTCTTTCTTGAGGAGATAAAAGTAAGGTTTTGCTCCATTACAGTGCAGATAATAAGGTCAAGCGGCAGAAAAACTCCTGAACCCTTATTTATAAACCAGCGGGTTATGGAATCGGCAGAATTCTTCTTTCAACTTTTGGTATAGATCATTTCGAAAGTTCGGCTTATCCAAATCCTTCGGCCCAGGGTACCTTCTACTGCTCTGCGGGTCGCACGGCCCCGCCGGTAAAAAAATTTTGCTGTTCTCTGCCGGATAAGATATAATACTTTGCTATATCTGCGGCATCGAGGCGGCAGGGATAAAATCGCCGTAGATGTAGGGGCGAACCTGCGTGTTCGCCCGTTACCCTTGAAAACAAAAGCATTTTTTAAAAGCGCTAAATACAGGAGCGAATATGTCGGGGCATTCACACTGGGCAGGTATAAAGCATAAAAAGGCGGCAAACGACGCCAAAAGGGGCAAAGTATGGAGCAAACTGGCAAGATTTATCATAGTCGCGGCCAAAAACGGAGGCGGCGACCCCGACCAGAACCTCGCCCTGCGATACGCTATCGATAAGGCAAAAGCCGCTAACATGCCCAAGGATACCATCGAAAAGGCAATTAAGAAAGGAACCGGCGAACTCGGCGCCACAAACTTCGAAGAAGTACTCTACGAAGGATACGCCCCAGGCGGCATCGCCATTATGGTCGAAGCCCTCACCGACAACCGCAACCGCACCGCACCGGAAATAAAAAAGATCTTCGAAAGAAGAGGCGGCTCACTCGGTACCACCGGCTGCGTCAACTGGATGTTCAGCAAAAAGGGCCTTATCACCATCTCCAAAGAGGCCGTCGACGAAGATTCGCTTATGGAGATCGCCCTCGGGGCCGGAGCCGACGATATGACCACTGCTGCCGAGGTCTTCGAGATAACCTGTGACCCCGCCGCCTATGACCAGCTCAAAAACGCCCTCGCCGAAAGACAAATCCCCACAGAGGTCGCGGAGATATCGATGGTCGCCCAGAACGATGTCCCCGTCGAAGATATCGAAACCGCAAAAAAAATTCTCGCTACGATGGAGGATTTCGAAGACCACGACGACGTGCAGAACGTCTACGCCAACTTCGACATACCCGATGAAATCCTCGGCAAAATCGAGAACGCTTGAAAATTACGGCGTTCCCTGAACCGACAATGCCTCGATCCGCTCTTTCGCGTAGCGGTAGTTTTCTTCCCCCAGTCTGCTGAATACCTCCCTGCCCGGATACATCACCTCGAATTGTCGGCGATAAGCGTCCTCGATATCGACCGCTTTTCGATAAGCCTCCAAAGCGAGCTGCGGTTTTCCTAACTTCTCGGCAATTTCAGCCAGCTTCAAGCGAAGTCTTCCCAGACCCGGATAAAGTTCGACCGATTTTTCCGCCGCATCGAATGCTTTTTCAAGCAGATTTTGTTTTTCATTTTCCGGTGCGGCTTCAGCGAGCAGTTCATACACCTCACTCAGGCGTTCGTAATTTTTATAATCATTTCTATCGCGCCTGGTGGCTTCACGAAGAGATTGCTCCGCGCAGGTAAGTTGCGCAATCCTTTCTCCGCCCCTTGATTTCCGGCCGTGATCCAGATACAACCGCCCGTTGAGACCCGCCGCCGCCGGATTCAACGGATCATCTTGCGACGCGGATGCCAAAAGCTCGTGAGCCTGCGCAAAATAGCCGCCGGCGCAGTACATTTTCGCCCGCTCGATCTTCGTGGTAACCGCCGCCGGTAACAATACAAAATAAATCCACCCGCCGATAAGCAATACCCCCCCTGCCGTTATCGCGATCCGCCCCGCCGCGGCGGGTTCGAAAATTCGCGGCTTATAAAGATTCCGATTGAAACCGATCGCGATCAGACACGCCAGCAGCATCAGAAAAACGCCCAGAACACCCGGCTCAAATATCGCGAAATCGATAAGGTTGTGAATCAAAAGCCCCGCACAACCGCAAAGAATCGCGCGGGCCGTAATATCACCTCGACTTTGCCCCCCCTCCGACAGGCCCGTAATAAATGCCGCGCCCGCAACCAAAAGAATAACCGGCAGAATATAAACTATAAACACGATATAAATCATAACCGCCGCCTCAGCGCTGTAAATCATCGGCAAAAGCATCGGCCTTACGATCAGCATCGCCGCCGAGATAACTATAAGCAAAGAAATAGATAGTTTTCTAAATCCCGACCGATCCGGTCCGGTTTCCGTATCGGGAAAATCGGCTTTTGCCCGGCGCAGCAGCGGAACCATTACCATAACAAGAAAACCCGCCAGCCCCAGCGGGCCGTATTGAGTAAGAATACTGAGCAGAAAATTGTGCGGATCGGCAACCGCTTCCAAGGCGGCATCGCCTTTATAACGCGTGTAGGCATTCGCGAAGTTCCCCGGCCCGACCCCTCTCGCAGGATTATCCGCGTACATCCGCGCCGCCCCCTGCCAGTACTGCCACCGAACGAGCATACTGCTGCCCCCCGGCAGTCGGTCGTGAGAAAACCCGTAAGAAACTATCACCCCCCCGCCGGCCACGGCGAGCAGGATCAAAACTATCAAAACAATTTTGCCATACCTCTTCAGCCATCTCGGAAAAAGTATATAACACGCCAGCGCTATCGAGCCGACAAAAGCCCCTGCGATAGCGCCCTTACTTTTGGTTATTAAAAGCCCGAATATGACCGCCCCGAACGCTATCGAACATTTAACACCGCCCCATAATCCCTGCGGCGAGCGTTTGAGGTTTTTAATCCGTTCCCAAAATAACGCGAAACCCGCGAATACCGCCAATAGCGCGAACGACCCCGCGGAATTACGATTCGTAAAAAAGCCGCGAACCCCCCTCGAATAAAGCCTGTGCTCGAAGAGCATCTGCTCGAAGGAACCGGCCGCGACGCCGAGCGGCTCGAGTATCGAGGCCGGGTCCTGCTCGTAGCGTTCGATAAGAACCGGATCACTGGCAAAGATCTGATCGGCGCACTGCCACGCCGATACCACCCCCAATCCCGCAACAAGTGCCAGAGCGAATTTAACCTTCGCCGCCGAATCAAGAAGCTGTGTCAGCAAAATCGCCATAAGAAACGGCGCGAAAGTAACGGCGAATTCCGTTATGGCGGCGCGCTTGTTGGAGGCCCCGGTGATCGCTATCACAGCGGCAAAAACAAAAACCACCAGCCCGATCTCGACAGCCGAAAACCGATACGAAAATCTCCCCCGCCACGCCGCCGACACGATCCAGACAGCAAAAGCAAAGACGATCACCGTCGATATGATAAGCCCGGCCGACGATGACCCCACCGACGCCGGCATCGAGAGCGAACCGATCCCCTCGGTAAACGTCCCGCGAACAGCGATTATCGAAAAGCATACCCCCAGCAGGACATACTCGAGAACTCGCAGCGGCCCGCTTTTGGCACAATCGGAATTATCCGCAGCTTTTGTCATTTTTAACGGTCGATTCGAAGATAGCGATAATCGCTAATACCATAAACGTCTGGAAAAAGATCAGTACCGCGCCGGTAAGGTCGACCTGGTAAAGAAAGCTCGCCCCAAGACCGGTGCAGAGCGTGGCAAGGTAAAGTGTCAGCACCGTCTGCCTGTCGCTCAGCCCGTGCCTCTTCAGGCGGTGCGAAAAATGCTGCGTATCGCCGACAAACGGACTCCTGCCCTGGCTTATACGGATAAGCGTCACGCTGATAAAATCATAAAGCGGCACCGCCATCACGATCAATGGCATAAACACAGCGTACCAGCCGCCGCTTAGGGCCTGGTTGTAATACGTCGTCCGCAGCGTCAGCATCGCGACAAAAAATCCCACTACCAGCGAACCCGCGTCGCCCATGAATATCACAGCCGGCGAAAAATTAAAGACCAGAAAACCGAGCAGCGTACCGATGAAAATAAGTGTCATATTACCCACGAAAACCTGCCCATTGAGTGCCGCCGCGGTGAACAGTATACTGCACGCTATCGCCGCGATACCCGCCGAAAGCCCGTCCATATTATCGAGGAAATTAAAGGCGTTTATGATAAGAACTATCCAGAACGCCGACAGCAGCGAGGTGATTATCCTGCTCTCGATAAAAAACTCGACCCTGATATCGGCAAATACCGCCGCCGCCAACGCGACCGCGAACTGAACCGCCAGCTTGAAAAAAGGCCCCAGCCTTTTCCTGTCATCCCACAGCCCCACGACAAACAATACTGCGATACACAAAAGCACAATAAACAAATGCGGTATCTTCTCTGCAAACCCCTCTGCGTGGATAGTCACACTCTCTCCCAGCCAGTCGAGCCGACCGGGCAGCAGGAAAAACTTAACCCCGACAATCGCCGCGATAATAAAGCCGGCCAGGTTGGCGAATATCGCGATCCCACCGCCGAGAGGAACTGTCCTTACCGAGAAGCGATCCTTCGCCGGATGAGCAACAAAGCCGCTTCGCAGTGCGAAAATCTTTACCAGCAGTGTCAGGACCACCGAGCTAAAAAACGATCCGAAAAATAACGCCACTGCTATCAGAAATAATCTTTCGATCGGTGTCACTCCTTAAAAAT
>CAYNKU010000196.1:0-4688 GCA_964397865.1 uncultured Pirellulales bacterium
CGTAGATGAAGTAAAAGGCGCCGACAGGTATAAAGGTGACATCTGGCAATTCAGCGTGATAGAATTTGGCTTTCCCGCTTTTCCCGGAGCAGAAGGCTGGGGTGCTGATACAGTTGGCGGCCGCGGCGGCCAGGTGATAAAGGTCACCAACCTCAATACCAGCGGTCCTGGTTCTCTGGCAGCGGCCTGCGCCACATCGGGGCCGCGAATTGTGGTATTCGAGGTCAGCGGTGTTATTAATGGAGATGTTTATATTACTCAGCCTTATATTACCATAGCAGGCCAGACGGCACCCGGGGCGGGTATTACGATAGAAGGTATGATCCGATCAGCCGGCTATGATGTTCACGATGTGGTTATCCGTCATCTTCGTGCCCGCCGGCAGAGGGATATCGGCAGCGGCGGGGACTGTATACAGATAGGCGGTGCGACTAACTACAATCATGTACTGGATCACTTGTCTTTGAGCTGGGCGAACGATGAAGAGATCGATATATACTGGGGCCATCACGCAACAGTGCAGTGGTGCTCGATTGAGGAGACTGATCCCGAGGGACACCCCAAAGGTGCGCATAATTTTGGCTTAATATGCGCTGCTGCGGGAAGCGGTGCGGTTTCACTGCATCACAACCTCTGGGCACATCACAATCGCCGCGTTCCCTGCGTAGCACCTTACCTACAAAACGCCGCTTGTGATTTCATTAACAACCTGTTGTACGATTGCTACGGCGGGCAAAATCATGCCGGGCACGAGTCGGCTATACAAAGCCCGCTCAATAACTACAACAATTACTGGCGCAAAGGTCCCAGCTACGAGCGCATATATCCGTTTGCCAATTACGACGGGGTCTATTATTACATAAAGGACAACTACTTCGAGGACTGGGGACTTCAAGGCCATCCGAAATACTGGGAATGGTCTACTGCTCCGTCGTGGGTACAATTCAATCAAAACGGCGAGGAGCTTCTCAGCCCGGCTGCGACGCCACCGATAACAACAACTACTGCCCTTGCCTGTTTCGATCCGGTCCTTAATAAGGCCGGCTGTTGGCCAAGGGACCGCGTTACATTGCGCACCGTCGACGAGGTAATAAATGGAACCGGGTCGTGGGCAAGGAATGCTCCGCTCGAACCAACGGACGAATGGTTTATGGAAGGCCTGACGCCAACCGCTCCACCTGTGGATACCGATAACGACGGCATGCCGGATGACTGGGAAACCACCCACGGTTTGAATCCCGGTAACCCCTCTGATGCTACTGACATAGTTCCTGCCGGCGCCTCGCCGGCTGACCGCCACAAGGATTATACTTATATCGAATATTATATCAACGAACTGGCAGATAATCTTGTGCCGTAAACCGTGAATTTCCCGGTTTTTTCAAGCCCGATGGTCTTTATTGGCCGTCGGGCTTTTGTATTGAATCACGGCATTTGTGCCACCAAAAGAGTCTTTTTAAAGGAGGGCAATCGCATTAAAATTTTATTATCGTCCCAAAGTTCGTGGGTAAATAGCCAGGATTTTTATTGAAATTATCACATTACTTTAAGCAAGCACCCAAATAAAGCCTCGTAAGCGCTTAACTTACAAGGCTTTAACTAACGAGGCCGAAGGGACTCGAACCCTCAACCTTCGGATCGACAGTCCGATGCTCTAGCCAATTGAGCTACGGCCCCGAACCAAAAAATTGAGTATAACTGCCGCCGGCACAACCTGTCAACAATTTTTGCGAATCCCTTTATACAAATTTTGAACAAAATCTAAATTTTCGCTTTTTAGAAACGGTCAAAGTTTAGCCCATGCTCTGGCAGGCTTTTTCACTCACCCCGAAATATTGGCCCGAACCAGTCGTGGTAGCCGGCACAAAATAACAAGGGCCGATGGTTTCCCATCGACCCCTGGTTTAAGTAAAGTGCCCGGCGGCGATTTCCCGACCTGCTAAGGCACAAGGTTGTCCGCCAATTCATTGATGTAATACTCGATGTAGGTGTAATCCATATGCCGATCATCCGGCGAGGCGCCAGCAGGAACTATGTCAGTAGCATCACCCGGATCACCGGAATTCAAACCGTGAGCGGTTTCCCAGTCATCCGGCATGCCATCATTGTCGGTATCCACAGGTGGAGCGGTTGGCGTCAGGCCTTCCATAAACCATTCGTCCGTTGGTTCGAGCGGGGCACATCTTTCCCACAAACCGGTTTGATTTATTACCTCATCGATTGTACGCAGTGTTACGCGGTCTCTCGGCCAGCCGCCGGCCTTTGCCAGTATCAGGTCATATAAAGCTTCAGCAGAATTCGCATCGGTAACAGGATCAGTATTAATGTATGGAACATACCCCGGATGTGGAACATCAATACCCCAATGGTTATACCGTACCCATTCCGGCGTTGTAGCTTCCGTCCAATACATCGGAGAGCCCTGAATTCCCCAGCCTTCGTAATAGTTGCTGTTTGCATAATATTCGGCATAATCGACAGTTCTAAATGGATATATGGAATCAAAAGTTTGTGGGCCTCGTCTCCAGTAGTTAAAATGATTATTGACAATAGCCGTTCCACCGACGTGTCCTTCCCACGTCTGACCCATCTGGCAGTCATAGATGACATTATTTCTGAAGTCATCATGACCATCCGAGCCGTAAGGCCCCATACACGGAACACGGTTTTGGTGATGTGCCCACAAATTGTGATGGGCACAAACCGCGCAGGCGGGACTTCCCGCTGAAATCATCCCGTAGTTATGCGGCGTGCCATAGGAGTGGCCCTCGGGATCAGATTCCTCGATCGTGCACCACTGAACTGTCATATATTGACCGTTATAGAGGTCTATGCACTCATCATTACCCCAGCACACTGAGCAATGGTCGATCATTACATTATAAGTACCAACACCGCCGATCTGAAAACCGTCGCCGCCGGATGAAGAGCCAGGTGGTCTTTTCGGACGAACTCGTAAATGCCGGATGACGGCATCATGAATCGCGTAACCGTACGACCTTACCCTGCCCTCGATCGTAATCCCGCCGCCCGGTGCCGTCTGGCCGGCTATTGTAATATAGGGCTTGCTAATAACGACATCGCCGTTAATAACACCGCTGACCTCGAACACCACTATACGCGGCCCTGATATCTGACAGGCCGCGTTAAGTGAACCCGCACCGCTCGAATTAAGGTTTGTAACCTTTATTACCTGGCCGCCGCGACCGCCGGGAGTGTTAAAACCCCAACCCTCAGCGCCCGGAAAAGCGGGAAAACCGGTGTCAAAAGTAGTGAAACTCCACATATCGCCTCGATATCTTACCGCACCTCGAACTCCATCGACCCGCCAGTAGTATGTCGTATTCCCGCGAAGACCGTGCGGATGAAAGCTCGTCGCATTCACAGCCTGGTTACCCTGAAAGATCGAATCGGCAGTATCACGCCATGAATTTGCAAAGATCGCGTAGTCGACCAAATTTACTATCTTGTCTGCATTAAGGTCTGATGAGAGCCTTGCTGTTCCCGGGTTTGTAAGCCACTGGTAAGGCATCATCGCCAAATCGGCTTCGTCCACCCCGTAATCAATATCTAAATCCCCTAACGGCCGAAGAGAATTATTGACATCGTTAAAATCAGTGCCGAAATACACATCTTGCGAATTACGTTTTATCCCCGCCGTCCAGCTCATTATCGAATTTGGATCTACCTCCGTTTCCAGATCGCTCGGACTTGGGGTATGAGCTTTTCCATCGGTCGTGAAGCTCCAGACGTTACCTGTTGTAGTGCCTTCACCGTTGACTTCATCGACACGCCAGTAGTAAGTTGTGTCGGAATCAAGAAGCCCGGGGTCATATGATGTGCTTGTCAAACCCGCCTCTTCCAGAACCAGACTGCCCGGATCGGTTCCCATATAAATATCGTGTGTTTCAGCCCCTGCGCCCGCCGTCCAGCTCAGGGTACTGATTAAGCTGGCATAATTGGATGCATCAGATGGCCTTGGGCTTGTAGCCTGTCCCGGCAGCGCAGCAAAACCGGTTCCAGCGGATACAAAAACCAGCAAAACAAATGAAAGCAGAAATAATATTTTTTTTGACATGATACTCCTCCTTCTTTAAAATACGAAAAGGACCTTCCTATAGCGCATTATTTTATAAACTCCCTGCACAAACGTAGTAAAACACCCATCGAATCATAAAGATAAGGATACGGTAATTCCTCCGTTTGCGCGATAAAGAACCTTTTTCTTACAATATAATGATACCTAAAAAAATCATTTTGTCAATAATAATCCTTTAAAAAGATTCTTTTTGTGGCACAAATGCCGTGATTCAATACAAAAGCCCGACGGCCAATAAAGACCATCGGGCTTGAAAAAACCGGGAAATTCACGGTTTACGGCACAAGATTATCCGCCAGTTCGTTGATGTAGTACTCAATATAGGTATAATCCTTATGGCGGTCACCCGCAGAAGCGCCGGCAGGAACAATGTCAGTAGCATCAGCGGGATCACCGGGATTCAGCCCGTGAGCAGTTTCCCAGTCATCCGGCATACCGTCGTTGTCGGTATCCAAAGGCGGTGCGGTCGGTGTCAGACCATCCATAAACCACGCATCGTTGGGGTCAGCCGGCGCATCTCTTCCATATGAACCAGTTTGATTAATCACCTCGTCGATAGTACGAAGCGTTACCCTGTCCCTCGGCCAGG
>CAYNKU010000197.1:0-4684 GCA_964397865.1 uncultured Pirellulales bacterium
CATCAACACTATATGCCCAGTTTGCAGAAGTAATAGCACAGTTTGGAATCCAAGTACTATGTCTCTCGAACTGAGTGTCTTGGGCCTGAACAACGAGATCGCACTTCTGAACATTCATATCATCACTAGTTACTGTCCATGAGTTACGATTCGAATCTGTACTGTCATAAGGATTTCCAGCACCATCAACGTCGGCTTCCGAACCCATAACCTGAGCTATAAAGTCGGTTGCCCCCCAATCATTTGTGTTTAAGGTAACAGTGTTAGGTACAATCGGATCAATAATAGTTTCGATGATACCAGGATTTCCAATCTCCTCAACATCCTCATCACTAATTTCTTGATCCCAACTAGTAGACTGTAACCTAGTGATTACCCACTGGTCACAGTACCAAACTTTATCATAATGATTAATCATTACTAACTCCTGTTATTTTTTCTTGGCTTTTTCAATCTCATCCCTATAGACGTACTTGAAAGCCGTTGTCAATTCATTTAATTCTTTCGAAATACCTTTTTGATCTGTTTTAATCTCGGTAACGACGGTTTTAATTTCGCCAATATCCTCGATATTATCATCAACGTCAGCCCGAAGAGTCACGGCCCATGTCACCATTCCGACCAGAACAGTCACAACAGCAAGTGCCCCTCCTATATTAACCCCTGATTGCAAATATTTTTTATTAAAAATCTGAGAGAAACTCTTTTTGTTATTAACATCCAGACCATTTTGATATTCATTATTCATATTACCAATATTCCAAACTTCGGCACCACGTTGATGTCTCTCTATAGCATCTATAACATATAGTCCGTTATGAAATATATGGTCATAATCATATCTCTCTATATATTCTTTAGACATTTCTGTATTAGTGGCATGGTCAATAACGAGAGATCCAGAGTTAATCCTTCTGGCATACCACTCTCTCATATTTCTTATAAGCGTTAAATTTTCAGAAACAACTAATACTCTCATTTTATTCTCCGCGAGATTTCAGTAAACTCCCGAAGACACTTACATTTCCAGAATACCTCTCGGCAATATTTTCAGCATCAAATTCCAACATTCGCCTCGACCTAACGTCATTTACTTCTAATGAGTATATCGTTGGGGCGTACTCACTTGGGTAACCAGTGTCGGTGAAATCCTTAATAGGTATAAGTAAGTCCCCTATTACGCTGTGATCTCCCTCAAGTTTGTTGTGAAAAAAATCTAACAAATCAGATATACTTCCCTCTGACTCACCTCGAATAAGAATGCTAACGAAGTAACTTGCTTCTTTAGTTGACCCCCCTATTTCAATATATTTTCCTGGGGGCCTGCTCAAGATAGTTATTTTACCAGCGGGTAAAGAAACTTGTGTATCTGGATCAGTATAGTCATCAGGAAGTACAATTTCTTTGCCTAGATTCCAGTCAGACACAAAGGTAAAAGAATAGCCATCAACCATAAGAAGCGCCTCGATATAATCTTTCATAGAAAGAATTATATTTCTACTATCCTGTATTCTGGCCATTATCATCCTTCAAATGAGTCTTGGGATCTTCTCCGTCCTCATTAACTTTCTTGTGGAATTTTGCATCAACCACTGTGGCAAAAAATAAATGCCAAATGTTCATGATGCGGAACATTTTTGATTTTAACATAGCCCTAAAGTTATTATAATCTTTAGGATGAACATTGTACCGTTTACAAATATCTTCGAAAACTGTTAACAATTCCCTTGTAGCGGCTCGTTGTTCATTCAAACAATCCTTATGCCTCATATTATAAATCCTTTTTATTGGTAAGCGATAGAAAAACATCCACTAAATAAGACTCGCCCATCCCCCTAGTTTTTATTCCATCAACCTTATATCGTTGCTTATCTTTATCGACAACAATATATGTTGATCCATGAAACTTTGTTCTTATTGGCTCTCCCACAGCAGATGTTTGGACACCACTAAGTAAGCAAGTTACAAGAGCATCTGACTGAGAAAACTTGCCTATCTCAATCTGTTGATCTGCCTCTGCTCCCCCAATAGATGCGCCATATAGATCAAGATGCACCTTACCATAAGCATCAACCGTGTCCGTAGGTGTTTCCGTGACGCCGATGTTGGAGGGGTTGGCAGGATCAGTACTCTCATTGTAAAATTCATCGTAACGAACATTGGAGCCTGTTCTGGTGGGTTTATAGTGAATAGTAACCTTATCGTTCGAATCGGTATAGAATCTATTCACGTTGGCTTCCCATAAACTAGCAAGACTATCTATCATCTCAAGCTCCTATGGGATTAAAGATTGTCATAAATATCATATCGCCAAATAGAATGGCCAGCGACAGTCGCTCTCATTAATGCATCATTATACCTTTTAGAAAAATCATCGCTCATGCCCTTTTGAACCCTCCCTGCCGTTGCAGTGCTGATTGAATCCATGCCTGAGCGCCATAAAACACCGAGCTTTTCGTCTTCTAATTTACCAGTTATGGTGGCAGTTAAAAGATCATCAAGACCTCGATATATATACAGCATATAAGAACTGTTTGATGGGGTTGTTGTGAAAGTAATTTCATCGGTAGTATCCGAAACAGTCCACTCATTGTCTTTTGGGTAATCTATAGCTTCAACATGATAGACGGCAGTTTTAAAATACTTCCAAGCCAACGCATCGGTTAGCTCATATGAAGTATCTCTCCTCCACAAGTCTTTCATTAATTGATATGCAATCGCTTCTGATATTTGCGGCATTAATCTTTAATCCTTATACCGTTTTCAATAAAAGTTCTTCTTCTCTCTTCTTTGCCAAACCCTCTGCCTCTCTATTCGGGCTTAGAATTTCATCTATATGTAAAGAAACACTTGTTAAAAAAGAAATCAAAGACTCATCCTGTTTGTCTTCATCCTTCGATGTTTCTTTATCGGTGAACTCATCAACAATCCCCTTTGTCCTGCCCAGTATATTTCGCGAATTTTTATTAGCTTTTATAAAGTCATAAATACCGTTATCGGCCTTTTTTACAAGCCTTTCAATATCAACGGTTTTTACAGCAGAGGCAAGGAGAACATCTGGTAAATCAAAGTCAACAAACTCGACATTGGGATTCAGGGCCCTGCCACGAGAATTATTAATAACAATTTCACCATCTTTAAGGGCTGGATTTTCATTGGCAATAAAATCCAGCATCCAATAAGCTGGAATAACAGCAAAATCTTTATTGCCCTTAAGCATCCTGCCTTTTTCACGATCGGCTGGGCTTCCACTCCTAGACTCAGGCGCTGGCAACCATATCCGACCCTTGGATTGACATTCAATAAAAACAAATTTATCGGTCTCTTTTTTCCGATCAAGCTCTTCTCTTAGTCGCCTATTCTGCTCTAACAATTCTTGCATACTAGCGGCTTCAGACGATGTTTGAACATCTTTTTCAATAGAACCAGTCTTTACCTGTTTTGATAATTCATTAACCTTTGTTTCAAGATCCATGATATTACCAACAAGCTCATCCTTTTTTAAGGCATTTAATTGAGACTTTCTACTCATGATTTACTCCTTTTCTTTAAAAAAAATAGGAGCGACACCATAGCATCGCCCCTAATAATTTACGGTGTCAGATAGTGCTTATAAGCATTAGCCAACGTTATAGATCCTGTGACCATATTTCAATTTCCAAATAGCTGCGCCATCTTCAAATGAAAAGGTCATGTGCATAGTTTTATCAGAAGGATCAATCCACTGATTTTTTGTCAAAGGCTCTGCTTCAACATAACGGTTAAAATACTTTTCATTGGAAAGCAAGAATAAACTTGTATCCTGAAAAGCTTCGGTACCATAAACCTCATCAGCATCATATTTCACACGAAGAACGTTAGATCCACGATATTGTCCAATAACGCCAGATTTACGCATTTCCTCAAGAGCAACATCGCCGTAGCCAGTTAAGTCCATCAGCGGGGTTAATATAGAATAGCGACCAAAAACAGTGATATTTTCAACGTCAAAATCAGCCAAAGCATCAGTTGCGTTGTCAATAACAGTTTTAGTAATCGGTACACTACTTGCATTTGTTACATATGCAGTGCTGCCAGTTGTATAAGCAGATACGTATGTATCATAAGCAAGTGCAGTTTTATACCTTATGATTGCCTGAGAGGCAGCAAAAACCAAATCGGCTACAGTATAACGGCCAACTTTCAATTGTTCGATCGGAAGCTGGAAATGAACAGCGGCAGGCCGAGTACTGATCGTGTAAACGACGTGTCTCAACTGACTGATATTCATGTATCCACCGTATGTCCGATTATATACTCTTCCGCCCTGGATTTCGTGGGCTTCGAGCTGCTTGCCAATCTGTCCCTTTTTTACATCATACATCAAGGGTACGGGGTTGTTTGTAGTGACAACTCTCTTCACTTTTTCAAACACCTTTTCAGCAATAGCGTCCAGCTTATCAATGCTCCGAGTGTTGTTGGTGTAGTCGATATCCGCGAAAAGATTTTGTGTCTCCTCTTTCATGGCCTCGTCCCACTGAGCACGGCTGGTAAAACGGGACGCAAGAGCCTTGTCTTCTTGTCCCGCAGCGTTCTGGAAAGCAACTTCTTTCCAGTCAAACGCTTCTTTGTCATATTTCAAATTACTTATCAGCAATTTATCATACTCCTATTAAGGGGTTAAATATTAATTATACGTTAGTGT
>CAYNKU010000198.1:0-1169 GCA_964397865.1 uncultured Pirellulales bacterium
GAGTCGGCGGCCTTTAGGTTGGCGATGGCTTTTTCGACGTTTGACCAGTTGGTGTTCTGGGTGAGGACGGCGCCGGTTATGATCTCGAACTGCGTTTCGCCGGGCCACCAGTTCTGCGGGCCGAAACGGTTGTAGAGCAGTTCGTAGAGTTCGAGGAGTTTTTCGCCGGTAGTCACGTTTTTTCGTTCCTTAAAAAACGATTGTTTTTTGAGTATTGTAATTTTATTGGTCTTAAAGTAAACTCTGAAAAAAGTTTTAAATCGATGGGAAAGAAGACGGCTGGGAATATGGCAGAGAGAGATAAATACCAGGTAAGCCAGTTTTTGAATTTTGCGGAGGATTCGTATTTAGAGCAGACGAGTCGGCCTGTTTGCGCGGTTATGTTTCTGCTGCCTTTTATTATTTTTTATGAGCTGGGGACGATCCTGATCAATACCGATGTTCTTAACCAGTCGCAGGTTCGCGTGGTGGCGTTTTTGTGGCTTCAGAATTTTTTGGAGGGTTTGGGGTTCGGCAGCAAATTGGCGTGGGTGGCGCCGCCGGTGGCGGTTATGGCGATACTGCTGGCCCAGCAGGTTGCATCGAAGAAAAGGTGGCGGTTCAATTATAATGTTATGGGGCCGATGGCGGCTGAATGCGTGATGCTGGCGGTTCCATTGATAGTTTTGAGCCTTTTTTTGAATACCTCGGCGCCGGCGGGCGTGGCAGCGGGTCGATTAGAGAGCGTGGCGGCGTGTTCAGTTGCGGCGGCGGGGCAGGTGGTTGGGAACGGATCGCTTTTTGCCGATATTGTTACCGGTATCGGGGCGGGGATATATGAGGAGCTTGTTTTTCGGCTGATTTTGATATGTTTTCTGATGCTTTTGTTTCAGGATGTTTTCCGGCTGGGGCGCGCGAATTCGATAGTTCTTTCGGTGCTTGTTTCGGCGGCGATGTTCAGCGCTCATCATCATATATTTTTCGTTAACGGCAGGCTGAGTCAGGCGGCGGCTTTTAACTGGACGGAGTTTGGTTTTCGCACGATAGCGGGGGTATATTTTGCGGTTCTTTTCGCGGTTCGGGGGTTCGGTATCGCGGCGGGGACTCACGCATTTTACGATATTATGGCGGTACTGGTTAACACGATTTTCTTCGGTGAGTAACTCAAACTGACCGAGTGGTCAGTTTGA
>CAYNKU010000198.1:1269-4664 GCA_964397865.1 uncultured Pirellulales bacterium
GGTTAACACGATTTTCTTCGGTGAGTAACTCAAACTGACCGAGTGGTCAGTTTGAGCGTCATGCGTGAAGCGTATGTCGTATCGCGTTGGTCGAGGCCGACTGCGTCGGCGGTTATTTTTACTTATTTTGAAATAAACAGTCCATGCCGGGGCGCAAAAAATCTCCTACTTGCCGCTCAAAAGCAATTATCAGAGCCACTCTTACCTTAAGATATTAAATCGGTCAGCTTGAAGTGAGTAAAAAAAAGGCGGGGCGCGGAATTTTCTTAAAGTTTTTTGAAAAAAGTCGGCGGCTGTTAGTCTTTGAGTGTTCTGGTCTTGCATAATAATAGTCCTATAAGCAGCGGAAAAGGCGTTATCAGTACTGATATTGTGCTTGAAAAAGGGGGTATATTTTTAGTATAATAGCGGCAGAATTGATGTTAAGTAGTATGTGTTTTTGTTGTTTATTGTCGTGTGGGGAACGTCGGACATTATGGAATCACCGCAAACCAATATTGCTGTTGAAGAATTGACATTCAGTCTTTTTCAGAGGCCTTTGCATCCTGAGCTTTTCCAGATTTTCAAAAAGCGTCAGCTCAGGACCGAGAAATACGAAGTGGATATCTGGGTTACCGGGTGCACGCATGTTGTGAGTGTTTTCGCGGGCGATATTTGTCTTAGCGAAGTTGTGAGCGGGCCTGGTCAGATGCTTCCTCAGCGCGGTCTGATCGAGCGTTTTCAGTTTAAGGGGCCGCGGAGCCATAAGTGCACATTGAGCAGAGGGCTCAGTTATATGACCGATTTTCAGGTCGAGAAGATGAGTCCGAACCTTTATCGCCAGAGCCATGCGGACCTGGAGCGCTTCGCGAGGAATCGCGGGGTGTTCGCTCAGTTCGAGAGTTCGCAGAGCGACGGACTTAAGCCCTTCTGTTATGTTGACTACGAGGCGAGGCGGACGGAGTTGCATATCCATACGTTTTCGGCATATCCCGAACAGGTGACGATGATAAAGACACAGTCACTGTTCGATTTTCAATAGGGCAATCATCCCGGCCGCACGGGTCGGGAAGACGACGGTGAAGTTTGATCTTTTAGGCTCTCTTGAATAATTTGAGCTAAAAAAAGGTACCGGACACCTTTAATTTCTCGCCTTTAATTTCTGGCTTTATTTCTGCTTAATTGCTTCTAATGTGGCTTTGTGGTCAAATATTCTTATAATTCCATTGTGATCTTCTTCTCTTTTTGTTGATAACACATACACTTTATCTTTATATAGAACAGGCGATCCTATGAAGTAATCATATGATTTGTATCTCCATACAATTTTCCCAGTTATGCGATTAATGGCATAAACATTACCTTCCCAAAACTCAAAAACATCTTCAAAAGGCTTCCTGTCCCAACAGTAGATAACTTTGTCAGAAACGGTAAAACCCATTGTTAAGGAGGATAGAATACATTCCCATTTTTCTTTCCCGGTTTTTGCATCCAGGCAAACAAGTCCTCGTTTGCCGACTGGACCTGGCCTGGTGATAACAACATCTCCATTATCATGTACAAAATACGGATCGGGACAATCACGATATTCCCACAACACAGAACGTTTTTTCACATCGAAAGCTATTAATACTGAAGTGCTGTGCCGCATTTGATGGCAAAAACAAACAATATTATCAACTGGTTCAGTCACCACATACCCAAAACCCCCGTCACCATCAGAATAGGCAAAACCCGTGCGAAGCTCCTGTATTGGTGTCTCCATCCAAAGTATTTGCCCTGAATATGCATCGATAGAAAATATTTTGTCGTCAGCACCCCATATCAAAGGATAAAGTATTGTTTTTTTCTCAGCTTTCTTTTCATCAATTATGTGTTTTGTAATCTTTCTTTTTTCATAATCGTATTCAAGTTGCCATTTGACTTGTCCGCTCTGTATCTCATAACCGGTCAAGTTTCCTTCTGTAGGAATAAGCAAGCCATCCACGATGATGCTTTTCTGATTCGACAATTCGTCGGCTCTCCATAATTCCTTCCCAGTTGTAATATCAATCCCACTTACAAAGTATTGCCCTGTTCTGTAATTGCTTGATCTAACTACAATGACATCCTCCGTAGCAGTACAAAAATTGATTTCCCATTCATAAAAATTATTCGGATCACCATAACCAAATGTAATCCAACCTCGCGTTACGCTTGCTGGTACTCTACGTGGCGGCGGCCACATCCAAAGCCGTTTAAGAGTAGTTGTGTCAAAAGCCTGCAACGGTCCAGCCTGACCATCCTGATAAAAAAGATTGTCATTTGCCAGAAAAATACTTGAAGGTCCTTGATTGCCGCGGTCTTCAGAAACACCATCATCTGGAATTTGAATTACCTTAATTAACGGTGCAGGACAGATTCCAGCTTTTGCTGTTGGGATGACGAGCTTTTTTTCAACCCCTTCTGTACTAACCAAAAAAGAACTAAGGACAATCAGAACCAACGATAGAACAGCATTTGTTGAACTGTACGGCATTATTTGTGTTTCCTCTGTGGCATAAGTATATATCATTCTAGGTTAATTAAAGGTGTCCGGTACCTTTTTGGGGTCTTCCTCTTGGTCGTAAGGTCGATCCTAAGTTCATCTTTAAGGCTGTCTTCATCTTCCAATTGACTTCTCCAAAAGGTGCGCCTCGATTGATGCTGTTTTTCAGTTTGTCGAGTTGTTCCGGCGGCTCAATCTGATTTACCAATTTATTCCAGTTAGATGGCAGTTTCAAAGGGCCTTCGCTTAGTTCAAACGGTGCCTCCAAACCCTTACGTACAGCCAAACTTGACCAAGGCCAATCACCGGCACGTTTTACAAACCCGGCCCGCAATGGATTGGCTTCAATATATCGCATGACCGTAAGGTAATGAGCATCATCCTGGACCGGAAAACTCTTGAAGCGTCCCTGATAAAGATGGCCCGTACCAACCGTTTCGTGCGAAACATGAAAGCGCTGAGTATGAGTTAGGGTTATCCATCGCATGAATTCAGACAAATCACCGTCACCTATGGGCCAAAGCAATAGATGCCAGTGGTTGCTCATTATGCAATAACCACAAAGACGCATTGGATATAGTTCGATTCCCTCAGCAAGAATCTGCTCGAAGGCAAGAAAATCACCATCCTTGCGAAATATTCGTAAGCGACCGTTGGCTCGATTGAGCACATGATAGACATATCCACCAAGAGTTATCCGTTTAGGTCGAGGCATAATGACAACACCTTAAAGAGTTATTTCCCCAAAGTCAATCAAAAAAGGTACCGGACACCTTTTATAGCTGCTGTTCGACCCTTCTTTTCAGGATGTCCATCTTTCCGCAGATCTCTTCGGCCATTTTGCTGTTGGGGAAATTGTGTATTATCTGCTGGCCTGTTTGGAGTGCGG
>CAYNKU010000199.1:0-4652 GCA_964397865.1 uncultured Pirellulales bacterium
ACGATTTTTTTACACGTCCTAAGCTTTGCGGATGGGTAAAATTACAAAGCAGTAAAACGTCCGATAAATTTGACGAAGATATTACATTGTAATTTGCCAAGGCAGGTTAAATAAGGAGTGCAACATAATAATGGGCGACAAACACGATAAAGAGTCTTTGGGGGTTGTTTGCGCCGTATCCTGGCAGGCGGGCGCTGTTGCCGGAACTTCGGTAGCAATCAGCAGGAAAATCGCCGGATGTGGCGCCAGGACTATTATAGCAGCCAGGGATTGTCTTACCCGACCCCTGAAGTGTCTTGTGCCGACCGGTGATGAAAAAAGCGGTGACACTCCACCGGAATCTGCTGTCAAATCAACAAACATGCGGGAAACGGAACGAAAAAAAGCGGCCAAAGCTTTAATTGCAACATTGGAATCGGATCTTGCCGCAGTAAAACTCGAATTAAAAAAAGCCCAAAGTAATGCTGAGATAACTCAGGCTAAACTCGCTTCGCAGCTCGATGAGCTAAAAGTGGAGAAGGAATCGCTGATCTCTGACCTGGAACAGGCTAAAAGCCGGACCGGCGAAACCGCCGCCCGGGAAGACCAGGTAAAGACAAGGGTAACCGCTTTGGAATCCGACCTTGCCGCAGCTCGGGCTCAATTGGAAAATCTTTACGAAAAAAATGAGCAAGAGCAATACATCACGCCTCAGACACCTTTTGACCTCAAAACTGCGGATATAGAAGAAGATAAGTTACCCGGCCAGGTCGAAGAAAAAATCGAGGTGGTATCACCTGAAAAAGAGGCTGAATCTGAAATACAATCGACTCCGACCCAGTCAGTTGCGCAGCCAAACGCGGAAACCGAAGAAAAACCATCTCACAAGGCGGTTGCAGTTGCAGAGGAAATGCCGGCCCCTGATATGGTAACAGATGAGCAGGTAAAGGCGGCTGTTTTTTCTAAAGCAACCGACAAAATAATTTTTTCGAGAGCCCTTTTTGATATTACCGGCCCTGACCCCGCCGTACGGGCGGATGCCGCCAGAACAATTGCCGGTATTCGCCACGAATTGTCAATTAAAGCTCTCGACGCCCGCATAGCCTATGATACATCCGTACCGGTCCGGCAGGAGTGCGTAAAAGCCCTGGCAACACTGGAAATGAGGCAGGGGTTGCCTGCTGTCGAGCGTGCCTTAAAAGATACCCAGGGCCCTGTCCGATTGGCGGCTGTCTGGGGATTATACCGCCTGGCCGGCTCAGAAAGTGCTCCGACACTTATACGTATGTTCGACGATGAAGATGAGGAAGTCCGGCGAAGAGCCGCTACCTGCCTCGGGTGGCTTAGGCAGGAAGAACTTGCCGCAGAGTTGTTGCCGCTGCTAAACGATAACAGCCCTTCGGTACGAAGGGCGGCAGCCGAGGCAATGGGTAATTTGCGGAACAGACAAGTGGTCTCCGCTCTAATAGAACGATTAAACGACCCTGTCGAATCGGTCAGAAAAACGATCCTCGGCGCCATAGAAACAATTACCGGCAAAAAAATGAGTAAATCGTTGCCGAAAAGTAAAAAGGAATTTGAACGTTTGATTACACGATGGCAGCAATGGCGCAAGGACCAGCTCTTGGGATAAATATCCTGCGAGACGATCCGGACCCGACTTGCCGTCGCCAATAAAAGAATCCAATAATTTAGACCTTGTTGACAATAAATTAAGGAGGTCAGTCTGATGCCGAAAACTCAGAAAACAAAGAAAAGTGTGAAGAAAAAATCAGCGCCGCAAAAAAAGAATTCGGCCGCAAACAAAAAAACGAATATCGAACCCGTCTCGGAATCGGAAATGGCCGTAGAAAAAAAACTCGATGATGTAACTGCCCATATAAAGGAAGACGAACCTAAAATCGAAGAACTTACCGATGTCTCCGAAGAAAGGGCAAGTATTATCTCCATTGTCAAGGGCCTCGAAGGGCAGGTCGAGACCGCGTTCAAGCTGAAAGAAGTTCTCGAAACCGAACTTGACGCAACCCAGCGGAAACTCTCAGAGGAAATGGGGTCACGTGCGCAATTGGAGCTCCAACTCAATTCGCTCCAGGCTCAGGCAGACCTGGCCGAACAGTTGCGACAGGATATTTCCTTCGCTGAAGAGGAACGCAACAAATTTGCCGATGAACTTGGACAAATTCGGCAAAATCTCGAACAAACAACCTCAGAACGCAACTCACTTTCAGAACAAGTTGCCTATTACGAGAAAAATTTCAAAGAACTCGAGAGCGAGAAAATGGCTCTTGAGGCTCAGGTAATGAACCTTAAAGACAAAATCACTGATGCTGGTCGTTTAAGCAAGGAATTGACTGAAATAACTCAGGCTTATCAACAATCCCGCGAGCAGTCTCATGATCTGACCAGGCGATTGGATGCGGCAGAGAGTTCAAAGAAAGCTCTCGAGACACAATTGGCGGGAACCCATCAGAACGCGCAAAACCTCCGAACTGAAGTCGAACAGCTTCGCAGAAAAGTTGCCGATGGCGAAAGCAGAACCGCCGATTTGCGTATTCAGCTTGAGGACCAAAAAGCCGTCAATCAGGAATTAATGGAGGCAAACACAAGGCTCGAAAGCGAAAGCAAAATGGCTAATATTAACTACGAGGCCGCAAAAAACGAACTTGAAACCTTCAAGAATGCTCTGCGCGATATACGCAGCGAAGCGACCCGAACCAGCGGACGCGTCCGTCAAAGATATTTTAAACCAAGTAATGTACAGTAGCCGCTGCCTCGTATGGCAGTATAAGCCGATTAGTTTGCTGTGCGGCCGTTTTCAATCAACCAGCTTATTAATTCGTCATAAGAAACCCAGGTTTTACTAAACCCCTCCTCATCTATTTCTATTCGTTCAATCTCGTCATATAGATTTTCAAGTACTTCTTGCTTTTCGTAATCACAAAACTGAGAATATTTCCACCTGAGACATCGGCCTTTCTCGCACCGCGGCGATTTAGCCGCTATCCGCCTCAACCTTCCATTTGACCAGACAATCACAATATGGTCCGATTTGCCGCAAAAATGGATATGTATATGGCCCGAAGTACTTCCCGTTTTTTTAGAAAGCGCAAGGCTCAAATTTCCCGCCAAGCGGTCAGGATTAAGGTGTTCCTGAAATATTTCTCTCTTGACATCATCGCCTCTGCATATCGTGTCGACATCTCTATACATTAATCTCACCTCACCTTACTTGGTTTTTAACGTTTGCAATAAAAAAACCCGGCTCGCTATCCATTTGGATAACCCGCCGGGTTGAATTTCCACTTGTTTGTTAACACCGGAGAAGCTCCCAAAAAACTTCTGCGGTCATAGCTGACAGTCTACCTGCGTCTGGTGTATGAAGCTAAGCCTGCCGTTTTAAGGCCGGCCCTTTCATACAGCAATAAATAGCACAGCTCTATTTAAAAACCACTAACTTCCCTGAACACTTATAATGACGTTTATAAGCGTTCTCTCTTTGCAATCATTTGCCGATATTCTGACTATATTTTGTCAGGCTGTCAAGGCAATTAGGCTGAAAAAATAAAAAAGATAAACCTTGCAGAGCAAGTAACTGGTTTGCGGACATCAGTTGTACGCATACCCAGGTGACACAAGAGGAAACATTAAAGACCCGGATACATCCGAACCTGTTTTTCTAAACCCTAATTGCTCGTTGGCAATAGAGTTAATATTATCAAGTTTTATTTGAAGCCGAATGAGACACTGCTCAAGTCGTTGGCACTCGGCGATTTGACGTTGAAGTTGTTCTCTGACAGCGGCCAATTCGGTATCTTGCTCCTCAATTCGCTCTTCGAGACAACCGCAGTATTGTTCCATATCGCGTTCTGCTTCTTGTCTTTCGGTAATTTCCTGCCGGAGCCCTTCGTTTGCCGCCGTCAATTCGCCAACCTGCCGACCGAGATGTTCGGCAGCTTGTTTGTTTTCGGTTAAACTGACGATAAAACAATCCTGCGCAAAACAGCACTCGGTGTGTGCGCATTCTCCATCTGTGCTGCCAAAGCAGGGGACACAACCCTCTGCCGTCTGGATAGAGCGGATAAGCTCGGTTTTTTTCATCCTGCCGGGATCTATGCCGATACTTTTGGCCTTTTTTATTATTTCGGTCATATTCATATATTGGCAAGCCCCGTCTGTTATAACTACCAAAGTCCTCTTTCGCTGTTTGCTGTGACCTGCTTTCAACATTAAAAACTCGGCCTATTCTTCAGTTCGTCTGATTTCCAGAGGAAATTGATCTCGGAAAATACCTGATCTTCAGCAAAAAACCCGACTAAAATCTCGTTATCGGACTATACACACCCAAATTACGGAAATCCGGAAACGGTAAATACGCTCTTTTGCCAAAAGCCGATATATCAGTTATGTGCTTTTTTATGCTCTACAAACTTGTTGTAACATTTGTGTGCGTCTTCAAGGGCGGTCATGATCGCTTTTTTTGTCGTACCAAAGAACCTTTTGTTCACCTGCTCCAGGGCCGTTTTAATCCCTTCGTCAATTCTTCTTTGCATACATGCCTGGTGTAATATTTCCTTTTCCACGAACGGCAGCAACGTGCAGTAAACATCCAGAACTTTCGAATCAACAGGGTCGATCTTAAATTCTATGGCGATAAAGCTGCAGGAATTCCTCCC
>CAYNKU010000200.1:0-4650 GCA_964397865.1 uncultured Pirellulales bacterium
AAAACGGATTTTCCGGCGACCACAATCGGCAGTTCTCAATGGGTATTGTCACTTCGACGGTCTTTTGTGAGTTCTTTTCGATATGTACGGGATCAGCTTTAACTTTGCCGGCGAGTTTGCCGGTGGCGGCTTCGAGAACACGGCAGTCGAGAGCAACATCTTTTGAAGAGCCTTGGTTCTCGATAAGGGCAACGACCCGGACGGTGTTTGTTTCGATCTGCGGGACGGTTTGGATGCGGATAATATTAGGAGTTTCGGACATTATCAGTTCGACCGAGTCGTAGATGCCCGGATAGTAGAACTTTTTTTCGGCATCTACACCGGGGACAATATATTTCGGGATGCTGTCGAGGTTGGCGCCGACTCTTACGATAAGCTCGTTTTCTTTGCCGGGTGGATTGAGAAAAGGTTTGACGTCTAAAATCGCGGGGACAAAACAGGGCAAATGGTCACCAACGAGCCTGCCGTTGAGAAAGACCCGCGTGCCGTACTTTACTTTGTAGATTTTCAAGTTAGCCACGGCCGGAACGGGTTTATCAAGTGTAAAGGTCCGGCAGTACCAGAAGGCCTCTCGAAAATCGGATTTTTTACCTGCCTGCTCGAACGCGGGCTTTGCCATATCGACCAGGCCCGGCACGGGGATCTCGGCTTCGAAATTTTCCGGGATAGAGTCCATATCCCCCTGGGCGATCTGCCATGTGCCGTCGAGACAGATGATCTGCCTTTGGGCGGCGGCTGAGGCGGCCGTGAAAACCGATATGATTAGCAGGCTAAAAACGGTAGAAATTTTTCTTTCAGCCATAAATTGTCCTTTTAACGCTCATCGCGGGGTTTATCAGTCTTTTTGGGCATTGTTATGCTCTTCAAGGAGTTTTTTGAGCTGTTTTCTGTGGGCGATTCTGGCGGCCGGGCCCAGTCTGTTTGCGATGGTGATGCCCTGAAGATGATCATATTCGTGCTGGAGGCAGCGGGCATAGAGGCCTTGGGCGGTTTCGGTAAATTCATTGCCGTCCAGGTCGGTCGCGGTGACGGTGCACTGTTTGTATCGGCGGATTTTAGTGTGGATGCCGGGCACCGACAGGCAGCCCTCCTCGACGGAATCGAGATCGCCGGCTGCCGTCACGGTTGGGTTAATGTAGACTTTAACCGCTTCTCTTGTGGCTTCGAGTGAGACGATGAAAATCTGCAGCGGCACACCGGCCTGCGGCCCGGCAAGACCGATACCATTGTTTTCGAGCATGAGGTCGGTCATTTTTTCGACGAGCTTACGGGTATTATCGTCTATCTTATCAATGGGTTTGGCGGGTGTTTTCAGTACCTCGGCGGGATAGCGGGTAATCCGGCATTTTTCGATATCGACATCTGACATTTATTCATCCCCTTGAGGATTATGACTTAAAGTCAAAACTTGCCATAAAGAGCAGAAAAATTTAATTTTCGTCGAATTCGTCGCCCGCGAACATACTGCCGAGATAATTTTTGACGACAAGCTCATCTTTCACGATTTCGGCGGGCGTGCCTGCGCCGATGATCCTGCCGTGGTCGACTATATAGGCCTTGTCGACGACCTCGAGGGTTCTCTGGACGTTATGGTCGGTAATCAGAATGCTGACACCCGAGGCGACCAGTGTCCTGACCTGTCGCTGGAGGTCTTCGACGGCTATGGGGTCGACCCCGCTGAAAGGTTCATCGAGCAGTATCAGCGACGGCTCGGTAACCATTGCGCGGGCAATTTCGAGTTTTCTTCTTTCGCCGCCGGAGAGGAACCTGCCCTGGCTGTCGGCGACTTCGTTAAGGGCGAACCTGTCGATGAGCATTTCAGCACGCTGGTCGCGCTGGGTTTTTGTTAAGGACATTGTCTCGAGGATGGCGCAGAGGTTATCGCGGACGCTGAGACGCTGGAAAATGCTCGGTTCCTGGGATAGATAGCCCATGCCGTATCGCGCACGCTTGTACATGGGCAGTTTTGTTATATCCCGGCCCTCAAAGATCACCGAGCCGGCCTCGGGAGTGATCATACCCATGATCATCCTGAAGGTTGTGGTTTTTCCCGCGCCGTTTCTGCCGAGCAAACCGACAATAGTCCGCTGGGCTATGGTGAGCGATACCTCGTTTACGACAACCCGACCGGAATATTTTTTTACCAGACCGCGTGTTTCAAGAAGGGTTATATCTACCACGGAACACCTCTTTTTCTCAAACAAAAGCCATTTATGCGAGATATTATAACAATAAAGGCCGGCAAAGCAATCTGTCTTTTTGTGCCGTTACAGGGGTTACTGAAACAGCCCGGCCGGTAAAAGTCAATAAATATGCTGGCATTTTGCGGGGAATTTTGCTATTAAGTAGCTTTTACCCGAAAGAATAATTGGAATTTTTGTGTGATTAGAGTCGGTTATGTTCGCAGTAATTAGTGATATTCATTCGAATCTTGAGGCCCTGACGGCGGTTCTGGCCGACATTGAAAGCCGGGGAATCAAGACGATTTACTGCCTGGGCGATGTCGTGGGCTATGGGCCCAATCCCAAGGAATGCCTGGACCTTATAATAGAAAAGACCAAGTGGTGTGTCCTCGGTAACCATGACTACGCGGTTTTTTATGAGCCGACGAACTTCAATTACGCCGCCGAGCAGGCCAGCTTCTGGACGCGCGAGATTCTCGAGGCCGAGAAGACCAAAAGCTCCCGCAACGGCCGGTGGAGTTTTCTCGGCCAGTTGCCGATGCGCCGGACACTCAAGGCCAAGCTCAATACGACTTCGACGGTAATGGATTTTGTTCACGCCTCGCCCCGAAAACCTATTAACGAATATATTTTTCCGGATGACGTCTATACCAACCCTATCAAGGTTCGAATCCTCTTCGAGAAGGTCGAGCACATCTGTTTCGTGGGCCATACACACCTGCCGGGCGTATTCCTCGATGAGCCGGATTTCTATCTGCCCGAGGAACTCGGCGACGTTTACCCGATCGTCGAAGGCGAAAAAGCTATTATCAATATCGGTTCGGTCGGCCAGCCCCGCGATAAGGACAACCGTTCGAGCTATGTTTACGTAGAAGAAAACGTGGTGAATTTTGTCAGGCTGGAATACGACTTCGAGACGACCGGCAAAAAAATACTCGAAACCAAAAAACTGGACCCCTTCCACGCTGAGCGTCTGCGAGAAGGGCGGTAACTGCCAAAAAATCATTTCAGGGCGGGTTGCGAAATAATGAATACGAAAAGGATTTTAGTTCTAACTGTACTGTTTTTTTTAGTTTTGTGCGGCGGGCTTGTAGCCAAGTCGGGTCTTTTTGCAGATTCGCCGGCAGGCAGGGGATGTATTCTGCTCCAGAATAGCGCAGCGGCAGAGACGCAAGATAAGCCCGCGCAGCCTCTTGAGCAGCCGGCGCAGATCCAGCAGGCCCAAACCCCTGTCGTCTACACAGCCGACCAGTCCCCGGCGGCAATCGAGACACTCGGTTCGATCGATCCTGACAGCGGTTATGAGTTTCGCCTTGAACTCACCACAAAAGGCGCGGCCATAAGAACAGCGACCTTCAGCGACTTTGATGACCGCGATTATAATGACCCCCAGCCTTTGAATATCCTTTCACCGGTAGAGTTTGCGGGTAAAGAGATACTTTCGATGGCCAACCGGTCACTGGTATTTGCCGATCAGGGTCAGCAGCTTCCGCTGGATATGCTTCACTGGCGAAGTCTAGGCGTAACTTCCGAACAAGATGGCTCACAAACAGCCGGCTTCGAGGCTGTGATAAAAGAGCAAAACACGGACGAGGCCTTACTGAAACTCACCAAGAGCTACCATGTAGTGAAAGAAAGTTTCAGCATCGGATATGATCTGAAGATCGAGAACCTCTCGAATACCGAGCAGAAAGTGCGCTTCGACCTGGCAGGGCCGGTCGGACCCGGCAGAGAGGGTGTCAGGGGCGATATGAGGAAGGTGGTGGGCGGATTTAGAAATGCCGCCGGCGAAATCACCAGTATGAGGCTGGACAAGAGAAAACTCGTCAGTATCAAGGGCGGATGGTTAGGCGGCAGGGTCAGCAGCAGTGAAAAGCCGCTCGAAGATAGAAAGCTCGTCAAGAACAGTGATGCCTTTTTATGGGCAGCGGTTACGAATAAATATTTTGCGGCGATAGTAGTGCCTGAGCCTGATGAGGGTAATGAGTTCTGTGACTGGGTGGCGCAAAAAAGCGGACGATTTTATAATCCCGATGGCGATGAAAAATATGACTCCGGCGATGAGACTATCGGGCTGGATATGCAGATCGCTGCAAGGACGCTTTCAGCCACCGGCCAGGCCGATAGCAGCAGGGAATATAATTTCGAGATTTATATCGGGCCCAAGGACAAAAGGCTCTTCGATAAAAGTGAGCGGTACCGCGGTCTCGGTTTTATGCATACGATAGATTTTCTTGGGTGCTGCTGTCCGGCGGCTTTAATACACCCGCTGGCGTTCGGGATACTCGCTGCAATGGAATGGATGTATCGGTTCATTCCGAATTACGGGGTCGTTATCATCATCCTCGTATTTTTGATCCGGCTCGCGATCCATCCATTAACCAAAAAGAGCCAGGTCTCGATGAGCAAATTCAGTAAAATCGCTCCGAAGATCGAGGAGCTGAAAAAGAAATACGGCGACAATAAG
>CAYNKU010000201.1:0-4637 GCA_964397865.1 uncultured Pirellulales bacterium
TTGTAATTCTGACTGTCTATATAGCGGTCATAGGCCCTTTTATAGAGGAAATTTTCTGGCGAGGCTGCATCCAGAATATGCTTGAACGTATTTTTGGTGTGTTGCCGGCCTTGCTGGGACAGGCGGTTCTCTTCGCGGCTATTCATCTGCGACCCGTGGGCGGATTCACCCAAATCTTCTTGTTCGGACTTTTTGCCGGTCTATGGCGCTGGCGACGTAGAACACTCCTGCCTATTATTATAGCACACATGGCACTCAATTCCCTTTGGTGTGCTGTACACTGGCCGGATTGGCTCGACTGTACAAAAATAAACATAAAGCATGATTATATAGCTGAATTCATCGAACTATCAAAGCCCAACGCATACAATCCCAACGAAGATGCCAGAGAGGAATACACAAAGGCAAACCATTTGGTTATAGAAATTCCCAATGAGCTTGAAGATGCACGTCAACGCTATCCTACACAATGGAGCCAGGAAGAGAAAGCCATGGCCGAGGCCTGGCTGGCGTCCAACACCACGGTTCTCGACCTTATTGAGAAAGGTACACAAAAAGCCTACTACTGGAATGATTACAAACGCTTAAATGAGCGTATGCCGGTGCTCCCAGGGAACCTCGATAGAATAAGACACGTTATTTTTGCAATGTGCATGCGTGCGACATTAAGAGCTTCTCAGGGCCAACTTATTGAAGGTTTCAATGACATTGAAATATGCATTCAATTTGGAAGGCAGTTGGTTGGTAATAAGGATCTTATAACTAAACTCATTGGATGGGCTTGTTATGGAAACGCTCTTCGGTCAACACGGTTAATCCTGGCGCACGAGAATATCGTTCCGTCCTTACTCACGAGTCTTCAAATTCAATTTGAGATGCTTGCCCAAAAGGGGAACTTCGAATTTGACTTTGCGGGTGAAAGGTTTCTACTAATGGATGCCATACAGTGCATGTTTACTGATGACGGAAAAGGGGGAGGATATATACCCGAGATCGCTTTGCAGATTCCGAGATCCTTCAAGTCGCACATACCCGGATTCTCCAAACAACAAAAGCAGGCCTTGTTGAAACTGGAAAGACGCCAAACAACCGCACAAGTGAAACGCTATTATGATCTTATCGAAAAGGCCTTTTCTTATTCACCCTGGCAATACGAAAGAGACTACGATGGCTTGAAAACAAGTATCGAGCAAATAATTAAAGAAAATTATCTAATTAAAATGTTCTCACTTAATCCTCAGCTATTACATATGCCTTGGAGGGGTCGGGTGGATCTGGATGCACTAATAACAATTCTTGGCCTACTCTGGTATAAAGCTGATACTCAGCAGTTCCCTGAAAGCCTCTCGCAGCTTGTGCTCCAGGGCTACCTCAAAGCTGTACCCAATGACCCATATAGCGATGGGCCGATATTGTACAATCGAATAAATGAATTTTTTGTGTTATACAGTTCTGGTTCTGATTTTGACGATGATGGCGGCACACCGAGCAAATGGGGCAAGGGCAAGAAGGGTGGTGACCAGGTCTTCTGGCCGGTGGAGGGAACCAATGAATATAAAGAGCTTCTATTAAAAGTAAAGGAATAAACATATTCACGAAAGTGAATAATCAATAGTATAAAGACGGCATTGTAAATTTATCACTTTAGTAAAGTATCGGCTTTGTCGATAGACTTTTAAGATAGGCCGATATGAACGAGAAAAACGAAAACCAACAGAAATCTAAACAGGAACAGCCAAAGCCTGAATCCAGGCTGGACGCCGAGCAGTACGAGATACTGCTGCGGTGCTCAGAAAAGAAGGACACGACAGAGTGGAACGAGTGGCGCAAACAGAACCACCGGAAGGACATTCTTCTTGAGGGCGCCAACCTTAAAGGTGCCTATCTCGAAGGCGCCAACCTCAAGGCGGCGCATCTGGAAGGGGCGGACCTCAGCGACGCTAATCTCAAAGGTGCGGACCTGAGCACGGCCCATCTCCAGGGCGCTCACCTGCGCCATGTACATCTGGAAGGCAGCTATCTGTATCACGCTCATCTGGAAGGTGCATACTTATTCGAAGCCTATATGCAAGGCGCAGACCTCAGCAACTGCCATCTGAAAAACGCCGCCCTTACGCAGTCCCATCTCGAAGATGCCAGTCTCAGCAGCGCCAATATGACAGGCGCCGATTTCCGCCGTGCCCATCTCGACCACGCCAACCTTTGCTACACTAATCTCGAAGATGCGAATCTCAAATACGCCCATCTCGAACGTGCGTTTCTTGTAAAGGCCCACCTCGAAAACGCGAACTTCGAACAGGCTATCGTTGATTCTTCCACCCTGTTTTGGGACTGCTACGTGGACCGCGCCACAAATTTTCGCGGTGTGGGTCTGGAAAGCATACGAATCGATACAGGCACAAAACAGCTCCTCGAATACAACACCAGGCGGATGAACTGGGAGCAGTGGTACCCGAACCAAAATTGGTTTTTGCGGGGGCTCGTTCGCAAGTTCTGGCAGATAAGCGATTACGGCCTCTCCACCACACAAATCCTGAAGATTTTCTTTCAGTTGGTAATTCTCTTTGCCGCCGTCTATTACGTTTGGGGCGCTGTTGACAACTATCTCCTGGACAACGATAATTCTCCCGGCATTGTCAGCAACCTCTTCGCTGACAGGCAAGGCGAGAATGTACAATGGTGGCTTGTCCCTCTGCGCACCCTTTACTTTTCCATAGTCACCATGACGACCCTGGGCTTCGGCGATATTTATGCAAACGCCCGAACCCTCTGGGGGCATATATTACTAAGCCTGCAGGTCATCCTCGGATACGTGCTCCTCGGTGCGCTTGTAACCCGCTTTGCAGTTTTATTCACTGCCGGCGGACCCGCGGCGAGCTTCTCGAATAAGAAAATTGAACAAAACAGCGATACTTAAAACGATAGTTTGTAGGATGGCCGACTTCCCTGCCTATACGGTTCTTCTAATAGCCGGGCCTGAGCCACTGATAACAAAACTCTGCCAAATCCTGCTCATTGATTTTGTTATCATCAATCAAATCCGCCGTTAACGGCTCTTCACTTTTCATCCACTCCCCGGCCAATATACAATAGTCGCGAAAATCTACAAATCCATCGCCGTTAAAGTCCCCCGAGCCGGCAATTTGTTTCATCTGGCCGAAGATGCCGTAGCCCGAGCCATCCTGCCCGTAACTCTGCCAGGCCGTAATAAATTTCCGTCCCTCTCCCATTGCCACAGCCGGCCTTTTCTGGTCCCCCTCAATATATGTATTGACCTGAAATTCATCGCCGATAGCCACGCCCGCGCAGCCATATCGTTTCGCGAATATCTCTCTTTCATTAATATTTGGGTCAATCCTACTGTCCCACACAATCACAAACTGTCTTCGGCTATCCATCGCAACCTGCGGATTCTGCTGCGTCCCTGTTAGAGTCGTATTGACAACAAACTGCTCACCTAAAGCTGCACCGTTCGGATCGAACATTCGAGCATAAATATCATCTTCACTGGCACGGTCAGGGTCACCGTCCCAGGCCACCACAAAGTCCCCTACCGTATCCATCGCAACCGATGGCCGAGTGACAGAGCTGAATTTTATCGTACTCACCTCGAACGGCTCCGCCTTAGCCGTACCATCCGCATCATATAGCCGTGCCATTATCGAGTTGCTGCTCCTGTCCAGCATCCATACCACCGCAAAATCGCCCTCATCATCCATCGCCACATCGGGATACCGGCTGTCTGATGATTCCTCACTAATAACAAAATCCTCTCCTACGCTCAACCCGTTACTGTCATACAACCGCCCACATACTGCCTTGTTGCTCTGCCCCGGAATATTACTACTCTCCCAGACGATAATGAAGCCGCCGTCATTATTCATCGCCACACTCGGGTAAAGCTGCCTGTCATTGGTACAGGTGTTGACTATGAATTCGCTGCCGATAGCTAAACCGCTGGCATCGAACCTTCTGGCAAAAATATCTTCCTCGTCCTCCCCCGGCCCGTACCACGTGACTACAAAATTGCCTTCGGCATCCATCGCGACCGCCGGTTCTCTTTGATTGCCGCTGGTTTCAATATTGATTTGAAATTCCTCGATTAGAGGGGTGCAATTTGAATCGAAACGCTGTCCAAAGACACCGTTCGAGCTGCCATCCTGAAGATAACTGTTCCAGACCACGACAAAATTGCCTTCGGCATCCATCGCTATGGCAGGATTCTCCTGCTTATTAGATGTGTGTGTATTTGCCTGGAAATCAGCCCGGCAGGTCATCGCTGCAACTAAGGTTATTGCCACAGCCGCAAAATAATTTCGTTTGAACGTCAAAACGCCTTCCTCCTTTAACTTAAATCGCAAATCGGATTGTACCGAATTTGTTTCAGCCGTCCAGAAAAAAACTGAATTTTCGATTTTAGAGCCGATTTCTGAAAAATAGGCCTTAAAAATGATACCTCCCAAGACGAGTTCGCCGTTTAAAAGGCCTCTTAGGCACTAAAATCGAAGGCTGATGGGCGTTTTGAGACTGTGGGGGAAGGTTTGAGTATTTTTTTGACCAAAATTATCAAAAAAAGTATAGCTTTGCATAAACCTTTGTGATATATTATCCATTAGAGCACATTCGCAGGGCTGAGT
>CAYNKU010000202.1:0-2411 GCA_964397865.1 uncultured Pirellulales bacterium
GCGTGATACGTATTGCGTAGTGCGTTGGTGGTGGCCGGCTGCGTACCTATGGCACTATGTCGGTGATTATATTAAGTTTTTATTTAGTAAAGACTTACAAATTTTTGTCGATCAAAGCGGTCGGTTTGGGAATTTTAAACTTTCTTTAGGAGAGAATTTGAGATGAAGATCAGTAAATCAGTTTTGAGTTTTTTTGTCTGCCTGTTTGCGGTTCTTTTGTTTGTAACATCCTGTAATGAGCAGAACCTGAAAAAGAGCGCCGCGGATGGTTTTGTCGAGATGTTCAACGGTAAGGATCTGACCGGCTGGCAGACTACGGGTAACTGGATCGTTCAGAAAGGTAACATCGTTACGCTGATTCCCCGGCCTGGCGAAGAAGGCTGGAAGCGTTATGACGCATACCTGACAACAGATCGCAAATACGGGGACTTCATAATTGATCTGGAATTCAAATTCAATAAAGACGGCAATTCCGGCGTATTTCTGCGGGTGGGGGATTTGAAAGATCATGTTAAGAGCGGCTTTGAAGTTCAGATACTCGATACCTACGGCAAAGAAGAGGTTGGTAATCATGATTGCGGCGGTATTATTGGCGCACAGGGGCCGTCCAAGAATATGGTCAAGCCCGCCGGCCAGTGGAACCGCTATATCATTACGGTTAAAGGCAATAACCTGAAAGTCGTGCTCAACGGCGAAAAGATCATCGATATGGATATGAGCAAGTCTAAGTATCTGAGAACTCGTCCGGCGAGGGGTTATATCAGTTTCCAGGACGAGGCCCAGCGCATCTGGTACAGAAATGTGCGTATTAAAGAACTGGATTAATAAAGGGCCTGGTTTACTAACGGGGGGATTACCGCGTAGGTCGTGAACCACGTGGGGTTCA
Organism: uncultured Pirellulales bacterium; assembly: GCA_964397865.1. GTDB lineage: Bacteria > Planctomycetota > Phycisphaerae > Sedimentisphaerales > Anaerobacaceae > CAYNKU01. Next base: position 887 of record CAYNKU010000202.1, read on the forward strand.
CGGTAAATTTGATCCTGCCTTTATAGCGGCGTGGATGACGGTTTTTACCGGGACGTTGTGTTTTTTGGCGGCGGTTTGGCAGTCGGCGATCTCGGGTTTGGTGCTGACGACGCGGCCGTCGAAGAAGCCGAGTTTTATTCTGATTCGGCCGAATTCGGTATCGACGGTTACGATGCGGCGGGCGAGTTTGGTTCTTTGGAGAATCTGCCTGCGGATGCCGAGAGTCAGGCCCTCTTCGAAGAGTAACCTTTCCATCGGTTGGATATCCCTGATTTTACAGATGACGGATATTTTGACGGCGGGGCGATTGTGTTTCATGTAGATGGGGGTCGTGAAGACATCGAGTGCTGAGGCGGCGAGGAGTTTTTCGGTGACGGGGGCTATTAATTCGCCGGTGACGTCGTCTACGTTTGTTTCGAGCAGGCATACCGAATCGGCGGTTTCGGAGTCGGGGTCGGCGGTTTGGCCTATTATAAGCCTTAGGATATTGGGGAAGGCTTTGGGGTCTTTGACGCCGGCGCCGAGGCCGATGGTTTCTATTTTCATTGCCGGCATTTGGCCGAAATTTTCGGCGACGGTAGTTAAGATCGCGGCGGCTGTTGGGGTTAGCATTTCGAATTCGCCAAGGCCCGCGGTGACGGGGACGCCTTTTACGAGTTCGGCGGTGGCGGGTGCGGGGACGGGCAGGATTCCGTGGTCGCACTTGACCTGGCCTGAGCCGAGGCTGAGGGGCGAAGAGTATACTTTTTCTATTCCGAGGGCTTCGAGGCCGATAGCGGCGGAGACGATATCGACTATGGAATCGACGGCTCCGACTTCGTGGAAGTGGATCTCGTCGATGCTTTTGCCGTGAACGGCGGCTTCGGCGTGGGCTAATTGGTCGAATATCGCTATGGCGGTTTTTTTGGCTTTTTCGCTTATTTTGCTCTGCCGGATTATTTGGGTTATATCGCTCAGGTGGCGGTGCTTTTGGTTTTTAGGGGCTGTAGGTGTGAAAGTCAGCGCCTTTAGGGATGCCCGCCGGGTGGGGGTTATCTTTATTTCGAGGCCGGCGAGGTCGAGTGTTGCGAGTTGCGATTTGAGCAAGTCTGCGTCGAGGCCGGCGGCGATCATAGCGGCGACTATCATATCACCGGCGGCACCTGCGAAACAGTCGAAATAGGCTATCTTCATCATATTCCTTTCATGTTTTGAACGGTAATTATCCGATTTAAAAGGTGTTTATGCAAGTGTAAACTGCGATTGACGCGGGCGGGATTTTGCGTATAATTACTCAAACTGACCGATTTCTTTGAAACCTGTCAGTTTGAGCGTATTGCGTGATGCGTATATCGCAAGTGCGTCGGTTGAGGCCGAGGGCGTACCTATGGCACTATGTCGGCGGCTATTATAATATATTAAACCGGTCAGTTTGAGATAATTAGTATTTGCTACGGATTTGGGAAGCGATATGAAATTGCGGATAGTAGTATGGAGGACGTATGTTAGCGGATATGACGATGGCGGGGGTGTTTCGGCCCTGTGA
>CAYNKU010000202.1:2511-4633 GCA_964397865.1 uncultured Pirellulales bacterium
ATGGAGGACGTATGTTAGCGGATATGACGATGGCGGGGGTGTTTCGGCCCTGTGAGAAGAGGCTTGGCAGAAGTTATGACGCTGGTCTGATAATCGGCGGGTCGATGCTGATCGCGCTGGCGGCTCAGGCGGCGGTGTGGCTGCCGTTTAGCCCGGTGCCGGTGACGGGTCAGACGTTTGCGGTGCTTATGGCGGGGGTGCTGCTGGGCTCGAAGAGGGGGAGTTTGTGCGTACTTGCTTACCTGGCGGAAGGTGCGGCGGGTTTGCCTGTGTTTGCGTCAGGCAGGGCGGGGGTTGCGATACTTTTCGGGCCGACGGGTGGGTACCTGGCGGGGTTTGTTGTAGCGGCGTACGTGACGGGACTGCTGGCGGAGAGGGGCTGGGACAGGCGGTTCGGGACAATGATCGCGGCGATGATATTGGGGGCGATATGTATCTACGGGTTCGGGCTGGGGTGGCTCTGCCTATTGATGGGGCCGAAGGCGGCTCTGGCGACGGGGTTGTATCCGTTTATAGCCGGCGAGGTTTTTAAGGTGCTGCTGGCGGCGGCACTGCTGCCGGCGGGCTGGAAGGTTCTCGGAAAGCTTAAGAACAACGCATAATACTACACTGCAATATAAATAAGTTAAATTCGAAATCCGAATATCTCCACAGGACACCTTACGGTGGAAATCCGAAACAAATTCAAAATTCTCCGCAGGACGCCTGACGGCGAAATTACCGAAATTCTAAACAACAACGACCTGTTAATTAAATGGTTTAGTTTTTGCTATAAGTCAACTAAGTGGTGCCTGACGGCAACATTGTGTAAAATGCTTTGGATTTCAACAAAAGAGCAGATTTTATAAGGTCAGGTTGTGACGCGGGGGGTGCGGGCTTGTTACTGGGATTCGGCGGGGGTTTGGAGGAGTCTTTGTATCTCTTCGTCGAGGCGGTTGACGGCCTGGGAGTTCCGCTGGTTTAGGGTTTCGTAGTTCTGCCGGGCGCGGCTTAGGTCATTGCGGAGGCTGCGGACCTCGATTATGGAGTTTTTCAGTATTACTTCGGGGTCGGTGGATTCTGGGGGGTAGGTGGGGACGGTGCCACTGGAGGGTTCGGCCGGCTGGAAGGGCTGGATAGTCGGTTCGTATGGGTTCTGCAGGATAGGCGTAGAGAGTTCGGTTTGCTGGATTAGTGCGGGGTTGTCGAGCGAGAACCAGAACATCGCGAAGATGACGGTCAGCAGGAATGTTGTCAGAAAGGCCGCCAGCAACTGGCGGGAGCGTTTGGATTCTGTGGGTGCGAAGAGAGGGCCCGGCTGGAAATTTTCGAGTTCCCTGAATGGGTCGAATTCGGATTTTTCCTCCAGTTCGAGCAGTTCGTCGTCGAGTTCGAAGCTCTCGTCGGTGTATTCATCTTCGATGATCTCTATTTCATCGTTTGTGTACGGCTCGGTGGTAGTGTCGGTCTGGGCGGATGCATCATCGATGGGTTCGAGGGCGTTTTCGGCGGTATCGGGAGGGTCTATGTTGAGGGTTTCATAAATTATCTGGTCGAGCTGCTCTTCGTCTATAAATTCGTCGAGTTCATTTAGTTCGCCGAATTCATCGGAATCGAGTTCGGGTATTTCGGTTTGGGTATCGAAGGGGATCGGCGGCTCGTCTTCGGACGGATTTGCAGGGGAGTCGGCGGGGCCGTAGTGTTCTTCGGCGCGGCGGCAGCTTTTACTGAGCAGATTCCTGACGGTTTGTGAAAGTGCGCCGGTTTGGGGGAAGGGACAGTCCGGCGGCTGTGGTTCGGCCGACAGAGAAGCCTGGTTATCGGGGTTGTCCTGCGGCGGCTGGGTTTTTTGGGTATCGGCGGCGGTCGGGGAGGCAGCTTCGGCGGGGTCTTCGCTGATATGGGAATCGGAAATGGCGGCTTCGGGGGGGATATCAATGACGAAAACCTTGCCCTTGTATTTTCTCAGGTAGAACATTCCGAGTTGTGCGCACCGCTCTATACATTTGACGGAGACTCCTTCGCGTGCGGCGTACTGGTCGATAGGGACCAGGGGGGCTTTTAGTTTGAGGGTGGTTCTGGGGCGTTGGGATATTACCTCGCTTAAGATATCGTCCATATTGAGCACCTGCCAAAAGTTGTT
>CAYNKU010000203.1:0-4609 GCA_964397865.1 uncultured Pirellulales bacterium
AGGCGTTGTTGTAACGCCTTGTGTAACAAAGGGTTATGAATTTTGTGAAAGGCACAAGATATTCTCGAACAGAAGGAGGTAAAAAAATGAACAACCATTTCTGCAGAAAGATGGTCATAGGCTCAGCCAGCCTAAAAGAGGCAGAAAGGAGATTAATACGATGAATAACGATATTAATTATGAACACATAGGTTCAAGCCCGGAGCAAGCAATCACTCGTCGTATTAGTGATTTAGTCCAAGCTGATAATACTTCAGGCGCAGATGACATTGAAGTCATCGACCTTGATGACCCACGTGGGCAAATTAAACCCACGACATGGCATCGGTAATTCTTGGACTGTTTCCGGGCAGTGCCAATGCTGCCCGGAAATATGTTTATGATTTTTTGCGGACTTTAGTTATGAAATGGTACGAATCAAACCCAGTTAGATATGAGATGGAGAAACGTCTGCTTGCACGCTATCACCCTGGCGTAAAGATAGTTATAAAAGAGGGAAAAATGCGTGTACTGAAAAAGTTCAGAACCCGCAAAGATATCTATCTTTTAGAGGCAATCTTCCCAGACAGGTTTCCGTACTCTTCTATGGAGGTTTTTGTACGCCAGCCTCGCCTGAAAAAATCACCGCCACATCGGTACAGCCAAGGCCAGATCTGCCTTCATGGATCAGGTGATGTAGGGCCTGAGACAACTGCCAAAGTTTACCTCGACTGGGCAGTACAATGGATAAAGACTTATAAGCGATGGCTTGATGGTAGAACCTGGCCATCGACCAATTACGGTTAATTGTTTGTCTGAATCAACAAAATCAAAAGAACGCCTAAAAAAACCGGAGATAGAAAAATGAAGAAAAACATCTTAATTACATATAACGTTGCCAGGACTATTATCAGGGATTCAAAAAACTCTGCTGTTGAAACCGGCGGTGTGCTGGTCGGCACTCTGGGAGATCCAATGACAATTGTTGCCGCAGGAAGTCCGGGAGAGAACTCTGTACACCGTGTAACTCAGTATACATCAGACCCGATCGCCGACAAAAAATGCCTTGAGCAAAGTCAAGAAATCTATGGCGATCGAATCGTTGTTGTCGGCTGGTGGCACAAACACCCCTCTGGATTTGACAGACCCAGCAGTGGAGACTGCCACCAGGTCGGACAGCTAAAGGCCGAGTATAAGGATAACAAGCCAGTTCTCATGGGTATTGTAAATCAAATCCCGCGACTGGCCCGGATAAAAACCACGTTGCGGCTCTACAGCACTGGATCGGCAGAAAATCTCATAGAGCACAATTGGATACTTGTAATCCGTAAAAACAAACACTTACTTAACGCAATCAACAAAGCTCCGGCCAGACCTGCAATAAAGAAGACCGACTTTTGGACAGACAAGGATTTTCAGTTCTATCTTAATCCTGTAGGCAGGGAAAGAATCACACAGGAAATAGAGGGTTTAAGGAAAGCTGGCTGGCAGGTGAATACCTCACGAAGTAAGCAGGATCAGGTATTAATTCTCGATATTTCTGACGGTTCAGGGATATTGCGTTTTGTATTGGCACCAGAGTTCCCGCTCAATCCGCCAAGTGTTTTCATGACTGATGGCAGACGTTTTACAGGATTGGGGACACTAAATCAATGGAATTCACATTACCGTCTTACAGATGTGGCAGCTGAAGCTCTCTGCGTTATGAATTGTAGTCGTTGTAAAAGGAGATTCGTTGTAAGCATCTAAAACTGAAAAACAACCATTCATTTTTGAGGAATCAAAATGAAAAATAGAAAATTCAAGGAAAAATATCGATGCAGAATATTTCTTAAGGATGAGAAAGATATGAAGCTGCTAGCGTCTGGAACTCGTTTATATGCTGAAACCACTGATTCAACTGGTATTGTTTTTATGACGCCATATAAGCCACCAGGCAACAATTTGCGATGGATTGGGATAGTACAAGAGCTACCTGTCCTTGAAAATGAAAACCCGCTTTTGATAAATGTTTACGTGGAAAATGGCTCCATCACTGCCAGTGGTTTCTTTAACAATCAGCACACGCGGGTACCGGTAGATATTGTATATACAACTGCCAATTATGAGCGAACACCTTTTAAGCAATCAGAATTAGACATCCTATGGAACAAGAAAATGCTTATATTTGGCAGTGGAACCGGCGGAAGTAAGATTGCACTTGAATCGGCCAGAGCAGGTGTTGGTAATATAACATTATGTGATCCGGAGCGGCTCGAATTTACCAACATTTCGCGACACGAAGGAGACATGTTGGATGTGGGCAAACCCAAAACACAGGTAGTTGCTGAAAGGATTTACAGAGTAAATCCTGCAATCCAGATTTGCTCCTACTTCGAGGATATTTTTGACCGCTCGCTGAACCAGATGAAAGAAATCTTCTGCTGTCATGACCTTGTTGTTGCTGCTACGGATAGCAGATCTGTCCAATTGCTTATAAATGAGTTTACGCATAAATTTGACATTCCTTGCGTTTTTGGTGGCTGTTATGAAGAAGCTCGCGGCGGCGAAGTGTTTTTTACTTTACCCGGCGAGAAGATGCCCTGCCTAGCCTGTTTACGTGGCGGCATAAAACAACCTGAGCGAAAAAATGATATTGATTACAGTACTGCAACAGGGCCGGAAGACTACCAGGGCCAGCCGGGACTGCACGCAGCGGTTGATTTTATAACCTGTATTGAGGTCCAAATCTGCCTTGGAATACTCTTGAAGGAGAGTAAAACCTCGAAATTGGCACAGATGATAGACCCTGCTCGAAATTTCATACTGATAGGTGGTGCGTTGGCAAAAGGTTTCTATAGATTCAGAAAACCGTTTGATATTTTCTACCAACCTCTCAGCGACCATAGAAAAAACTGTAGCGTGTGTCAGCCTAACTGGCAAATTGGAATGACCTCGTGAAACTCAAAACAAAATGTGGGAGAAAACTAAAATGCCACTGTTAATGGTGATTATTGGCTTGATAGTCGGGATTTGCTTTATACGTGCCGCATTCTCAAAAAACAAAAGAACTAAATCAAGTAAAGGTCCAGAGCCCAATAAGCACGTTATAGTAAAGCATCGCGGGCAAGTGAAACATTATCGGATCAACAAATACGGCGAACTGTGCGAAGAATAAATGAAAGGCGTAAAAAGGTTGACTATGTCGAACCTTAACGCTTGAGGAATAGTCAAATGGGTATTCTTACAAATCTAATATTGAGCGTCTTAAACCTGGTGTTTATCGCTATTGACATATTGATATTTTTCTTAATAGCACGAATAGCCTGCTACAGATGGAATCCTCCCTGGCTTAGAGCCATTGACTATGCAGGCGACAGATTAATTGGCTGGTTCACAGAATATGTTCGAAAAGCAGTGGGTCTTGTCACTAACAAGATATATTCACATAGAATGATTCTGATAATCGGGATGATTGCGCTTATCTTTGCCAGGTTTCTCCTTGTCGCTTTATTCAGTAAATAGAAACCAATACAAATAATATGGTGTTGAACATGGAAAAGAATGTCGTTGGGACAGATGTTAACCTGGTCAAGATAACCAGCTTGTTTCATATTCAAGGTCAACCACAGGTTATTGATCAGCTGAAAATCCATCTCCGTGCACACTTTAACATCAGGTCAACCTCCGGAAACTCTAATTTGCCTTTTGGGCCGGTTATTCTATGCGGCCCAAGCGGCACGGGAAAGACAATGGTGGCCAAAGCGATTCATGCAGAATTGGGGAATCTGAAACTGATCGAAACCAACGGTGAAACAGTAAATAACAAGTTAGAACTGTTTACAATCCTTATCAATGCTGATGGTAGTACAACTATCTTCATTGATGAGGCGCAAGGCATGAATTCAAGGGCTCAGTACATTCTTTTGACGGCCCTTTCTGAGGGGAATCTGTATGTGCCCGCCCGCATATCTTCAATGTACTCCTGTACCATACGGCTTGCCAAATTTACGATGATTCTCGCAACGACGCATGAGTACCTGCTACAGGATGAGGATATATTGTCGATTTGACTACTATTCCGTGGAGGACCTCGTTGGGATAGTACACCAGCGGGCAGATGCGTTGGGGTGGCAGTATGAATCAGATGAGGTTTTACACATCGTTGCGCAGAGAGCCAAAGGGACTCCTCGACAGGCTATCCATAGAAATCTGCAGACATGTTGGTGCGTGACGAAAAGTTATGATCGTGATGTGATTACCCTTGAAGATGTGCACGAGGCTTTTTGTCATCTGCAAATCGATGAGTTAGGCTTAGACAAGCTGGACCGATCCTATCTTGAGGTACTGCTAGAATGTGGCCGATCATCGTTGGGGGTATTAAGCTCAAAATTATCACTGCCGGCTTTTACTATACAGAGAGTGGTTGAACCATACCTGCTCAAAGAATGTTTCATCACCAAGGACAAGTCTGTCAGAGTAATAACGGAGAAGGGCAAGAACCATATTGAGAACACTTCACTGCTTCCCAAGTAACTGGAGGATAATAGTAAAAATGTGCTTAGATAATGATCTTAAGGCGGTTTGTTCTGTCACCGAACTGACGAAAAAGCTTGGTTTGTCCAGGGCAAGATTTTACCAGCTTCAGAAA
>CAYNKU010000204.1:0-3715 GCA_964397865.1 uncultured Pirellulales bacterium
TGTTTTACGAAATAAAAACGATAAAAAAACGCCATCCCGATGTCGTTTCGGGATTCCGCAATTTTGATTTTTAATTTTTGATTTTTACATTCTCAAAGAGGCGCCTCGACCGAATTGGACCCGATACAGAAAAAACTTCTGCTGATCGAAGACCAGCTCAACAGGCCCGATTTCCACAAACAGCTCTTCCGATCCTGCCCGCTGCTGTTCGCAGCCTTCGGCCTTATAACAGGCATCATCCTGCAAAACTTTTTCAACTTTCCACTGCCGCCGCTTCTATTGTTGCTGATCGCTTCAGCTTTGGCGGCAATAATCTTTTTCGCCCGCTCGAAATCCACCCTGCACACATGGCCCCTCGCGTATACAGCCTTGATCTGCTTCACCTGCCTCGGCGCCGTCCGCCTGTTAAGCTACCACCGGCCTAACCCCAATGATATCCGAAATCTCGTCACCGGCGACAGAACCCTCGCCGCGATCCAGGGCCGCATCGTCACCGAGCCGTACATCAACCGCAACGAAAACTGGAAATTTCAAAGATTCATCTTCACCGACGCCGGCACAAGTTTCTATCTCGATATCACCGCCGCCCTCACCACCTCCGGCTGGGCCGACGCGACAGGAACCGTAAGAGTCCGGGTCAACGAACCCGTATTCGACCTCAACTCCGGCGACCGCATCCGGCTTTACTGCTGGCTTGAAAAATTCTCTTCCCCCACAAACCCGGGCCAGTTCAACGTCGCGAAATTCCTGGCCCGAAAAAATGTATTCCTCGCCGCCTCGGTAAACAGCCGCGACGCCATCGAAATTATAATAGATAAAACCGCCCCGCTGCCGCGAATAACCTCGAAACTTCGAAATATCGTAAAGGCCCTATTACTCGCCGATATCACCGCCGAAAGCCCGTCCGCCGGCCTGCTCGAAGCATTGCTGCTCGGTTCGAGAAGCAATATCGACAGCGCAACTTACGCCGCCTTTCGCGAAACAGGTCTGCTCCACTTCATCAGCCTCTCCGGAATGCACCTCGGCATCTTTATCGGTATCCTCTGGCGGCTCTGCAGGATCGCCGGTTTGATTAAACCCGCCCGATCAGCCGTTTGCCTTATCGCCCTGGCGGTATTTCTATTGATCGTCCCGCCCAGAGCGCCGACACTCCGCGCCGCTATCATCTGTGTCAGCTTTTGCGCATCCTTTTTCTTTCACAGAAGATCGAATCCCCTCAACAGCCTTTCACTGGCCGCAATAATTCTGCTGCTGATAACTCCGACCTCTCTATTCGATGCGGGCTGGCAGTTATCCTTTACCTGTGTCCTCGGCATACTGTTTTTCCCCCGATGGATCGAAAACTTCTTTCGCGAAAAAATTCTCGACCGGCCCCCGCCCCAAAATCTCCGCATCCAGCTGCGCCTATATGGACTAATCGTTTCCGTAACATACTATCCGCTAAAGATGTTCGCCGTAGGCATTGCCGCCTGGCTTGGCGGAGCGGGTATCCTGCTTTATCACTTCCACACGATCTGCCCCCTGACCAGCCTCTGGACGGTCGCAGCTTTTCCGTTCATCGCATTTATACTTATCCTGGGATACGTAAAAATAATCCTCGCGTCTCTCTTGCCCACCGCCGCTATGGCCTTAGCCGCGCTTCTGGCGGGCCTCTGCGATCTTTTGATACGACTGGTCACCGTCATCGCCAACCTCAATATCTCCGAGATACTCATCGGCAGCGTACCGATCGCGGTAATTGCGATTTACTATATCTACCTTTTCTTTATCCGTTTTATCTACCTGAAAAAACCTCTCCTGAAAAAAACAATATCCATCACCGGCGCCCTCGCACTTATTTTCTTTTTCGGCCTGACAAAATACCACAGAACCTTCCGCGATGACCTGACAATAAACTGCCTTGACGTCGGTCACGGCCAGGCGATCCTCGCGCAACTGCCCGGCACCGACAACATCCTCTTCGACGCCGGCTCGATTTCCCGCAGCGATATCGGCCGGCGAATCGTCGGTCCCTTTTTGAAATACTCCGGCATAAGCAAAATCGATTCGGTCGTAATAAGCCACGCCGACATAGACCACATTAACGCGGTTCCCGAGGTCGTTGAAATCGCCTCCGTCGAATCCGTTTATGCCAATTCGGTCTTTCTTGAGAAAATAAATTCAACCGCGACAACCGCGTTTCTAAGCCGGCTGCTTGAAGAAAAAAATCTTAAAATCCAGCTCCTCGATACCGCGATTGAGACCGCTCACCCCGCCGAAATAAAAATACTCTGGCCCGACGAACAGGCCACCAAAAACAAAACTCTAAGCGACAATGACAATTCGACCGTCGTTCTCATAACGTTTGCGGGCAGAAAAGTGCTCCTCTGCGCCGACATCGAAAATTACGCCCAGGCCCGGCTTACCAAATCACACCCCAACCTGACCGCCGACATCGTCATCGCACCCCATCACGGCTCCGCTAAAACCATGTACCCCGGCTTTCTCGAACAGCTAAACCCGGCGATCCTGATATGCAGTTGCGGAAAAAACTGGTACGAAAATAACCGCCTTATCGCGCCCATCGCAGGTGCCGAAATGTTCTACACCCACGTCGACGGCGCCGTCACTATCCGTATCGACAAAGCCGGCCATATCACCACCTCAACTTTCACCCCCCGAAAATAAAAGAACACCCCCCAAAACAGCAGCTACCCTTATAATTTTAACGCTCGAACTGATGACCGAAAAACTTCAGGTATTTATTACAGCTTCAGCCGAAGGCTGATTCCACAATTTTGATTTTTAATTTTTGATTTTTGATATCCGGTTTTTATCGCATGTGTACCACGATTTCGACTCTTCGGTTTTTCGCCTTGCCGCTCACGGTCGAATTTGGCGCGATCGGCATACTTTCACCCCGGCCGACCGCACGAATCTTCTCTTCTAAAATACCACGATCGACCAGGTATCTCACTACCGAAAGCGCCCGCTGCGCCGAGAGCTCCCAGTTATCCTTCCATTCCGATTTACTGATCGGATCCGAATCCGTATGACCCACAACGTCTATCTGTCTGCCGGAATGTTTTTCCCGAAGCACAGAATAGATATGGTTCAGTTCGGTACTCGTCGCTTTTTTAAGTTCGGCCCTGCCGGAGTTGAATAGTATCGCGTTAGGAAGTGTTACCGTCACAGTACCCGCCTCCGGGTCGAACGCCACATCATAGCCGTCACCGAATCCAGAAGCCTCCGCCGGAGTCTTCTGACGCTCGGCAATTTGCCTCTGCAGTTCTTCGATCGTCTGCTGGCCCTGAACAATCTGGTCGGCAAGCTGGCCTTTTTCCGCGCGCTCACGGTCGAGCAGACCCTTCAGGTTCTCGTGCTCGACGTTCAAAGACTCGTACTTCTTCTTCCAGTTGGTACAGCCGGACGTGAGCATAATGGCACAAAGACAGATCAGTACAACAGATGTTTTTATATTGACGTGCTTCATTTGATATCCTCCTTAAATATCGATATTCAAATAATCCGTTTTAACGATAAAGCATCAGGCTCAGGTAGCCCAGAATTCTGTCATGAAGAATAATAACAACAACTACGCCCAATGACAAGAAAGGACCGTAAGGAATTTGCCGAATTTTTTTAAAAAACATTTGAACCCCAGCCCAGGCCAAACCGAAAAACGGCGCAATAAAAAACGCCAGCACCACAAATAAAGGCCCAACCACCGCCCCAG
>CAYNKU010000204.1:3725-4600 GCA_964397865.1 uncultured Pirellulales bacterium
TCCCATCGCCTCCTTACCGAACCCGAGCGTACCGAGTATCCTCGTCGCCCAAACAACCCCGCATCCCACGAAATAGCCCCACAAGCTCCCCAGAAACCCAGCTATAAAAGCCACTTGCGAAAAATCCATCCACCAGCCCCCGACAGCACCGCTACTTTTAACCAGCCAATACCAGCCCATGCTGCAAACAATAATCGGCAGCAGAAAAACGATCTCCTTAAAGGCTTCCAGCCGATGATCGCAGTTTTCCGGCTCAACAGCCTCGGGCTCGTCGCCCTCGGATTCTTCCCTGTATTCCCAGTCGTAACTTCGTTTAATAATGCCGGTTTTCAGCAGTATTAGCGATATAATCAGCCCGACCGCCGCACCCGCCGCCATCGCCGCGGTCCTGGCCGATGCGCTCGGAAGCAGCATATTACCCCGGATCAGGTCAGGATCGATCACATATACCCCCACCGCCGAGCCGACAAGCCCCGCCGCCGTAACGAACCAGCAGATCGAGATCGGTATCACCCAGAGTTCCAGATCGATCGCCGAGGCCGCGATAAACCCCGAGAGCATAATCACTTGCAGAAGATAAACAAACCACCCCCCCTCGGCAAACCCCGCCATACCGCTGCGCAGGGGGCTTTTGAACAATAAATAGAAAATACCGCAAAAAACCGCCCCCGTCAGCAGTTCGACGATAAAATACCTCGCCGAAATAGGCGCCTTGCAATACCGGCACTTCCGCCCCAGCAGAACCCAAGAGACAAGCGGGATATTGTCGTAAAAACGAATATGTCGCCCGCACGCCGGACATGCCGACGGTGGACTCACCAGCGACTTCTCACGAGGCAGCCGGTATATAACGACATTGAGAAAACTGCCCACAC
>CAYNKU010000205.1:0-4586 GCA_964397865.1 uncultured Pirellulales bacterium
TCGGCTTATGACGACGTTTACAATCGCAGGGCCGGTCGTTCCATATTTTCTAACACTAATATAAAAATTATTTACGCGGATTGATATGGCAAAGATGATCGGTTTTATGGCAACGTGGACAACATATGGGACCTGGCTGCAGGGGCATAAAAAAGGTTATGTGAAAAACGGGGCAATCCTAAATGCAAATCGAAAATTAGAGAAATCAAATACAGAGTCGCTTAAGCATGAGAAGGTGAAAATCCCTAAACGCCTGCGAGAAACGGTAAAAAATATAATCCTTAAAGAAGCACAAGAAATCGGGCATAAAGTTTACGCGATAACGGTATGCAGTAATCATGTCCATATTGTTGTTGATAGTATCGGTGAAAGATGTGGTTATTCGGTAGGCAGGTTCAAAAAGGCAGTAACAACAGAATTAAGAAAATACAGTTTTGATAATAAAGTATGGACCAAGGGTTTTGATAAGAGATACTGTTACAATGAGCAGGAATTGAACGGTAAAATTAAATACGTCCGGCAGCACAAGGATTAAAATGTTAGCCCACCGCACTGCGGTGGGTTTATGATAACGTTCGTGGGTCAGACGCTCCAGGATTGGGAGCCTTTTATGAACTTATTCTGGAGGAGGATACCTACTGCCGTCGGTATTGCAAGGGCGGCGGGGAGGAACCATTTCTCGTTGAAAACGAGGTCCTGGATCTGCTCGGAGGTCTGCGGATAGATATATAAAAGCGCCATAACTCCTGATACCATAAGGGCGCTGCCGCCAAGACTCGAGAACAGCATTACCGCAATCCTGAAGATAATAAAGGATATCATACCGCCGGCGACGATACCGACGAGCGCTCCGGCCCAGATATATTGCTCGGGCAATCCGCAGGCGTACCATATCCCGGCCGTAAGCAGTCCGCCGGCCAGGCCGAGGAAGGCGAAACTTATTACTACGAGTACCTTAAAGACGCGCCAGCCGTAGAACAGGCACACGCTGCCGAAGGCCATGAACATCAGGGCCTCGAGTTTATTTAGCGAGGTTATCTGCTCCCAGATCAGATCGATCGGGACGATCTCGGTTATGGTATCGCCCACTGATGTATCCGCGGCCTCGACGGCCTGGGCCAGTATCGGCATGAAATCCATTACTTTTCTCCTTGAATTACCTCAAATCTGCCATAAGGATTTATCCCCTTACTTACGTGCGGGGGTTGGATTAAATACAAATTTCTATACGCTCTAGTTATAGAGAGGTTGGAGAAGTGGTCAACAGAGTGTGGGTGCTCGGGGGTGTTTCGACAGATCAGGCCTGGTCAAAATCAAAATCTCTGTCGTCATATAGTTTTCGCAGTCGCCTGAGTTCTTTCTTCATTTGCGCAACGACTTGCTGGTATTTTGGCTGGTTATAGACATTGAGCAGTTCTTCGGGGTCTTGCTGTAAATCGAAAAGCTCCCATTCATCGATCGAGTAGTAATAGATGAGTTTGTATCGCTGAGTTCGCACGCCGTAAAGACCCGGCACGCCGTACTGCTCGTAATAATGATAATAAAATGAGTCTCTGAAACTGCCTTTGTTTCGGCCTTGCAAAATCGGTTTAAATGATTTGCCCTGCATATCCTTCGGAATAGAAAGGTCCGCGAGATCAAGAAAAGTCGGAGCATAATCCAGGTTCAATACCATTTCTTCGCTTACTGTTTTCGGCGCGATTTCCCCGGGGTATCTTATCAGTAAAGGCAGGTGTATCGACTCTTCGGTCATCCACATTTTATTATACCAGCCATGGTCGCCTAAATGAAAACCGTTATCGGTAGTATAGACTACCACAGTATTTTCCGTCAGGTTGTTCTTATCGAGATAATCAAGGAGCCGGCCGATATTGTCATCAACCGAAGCAACGACTTTCAAATATCCCTTAAAGAATTTTTGATATCGCCATCTTCTCAGCTCAAGGCCCTGCAGTTCTTTGGGCGGAGTTTCCCGCAGGTCGCGCGGGTGCATATTTTCGATGCTGTAAAGTTTTCCGGGTCTCTGTACCGCGGAGCAGCGCGTTTTGTAATCATCATAGAAAGTAGGCGGTTCAGGCAGATCATCGTTATAAAGATGCGCGTGCTTATCATCATAATCGTGTGGGACATGTGGTGCTTTAAAATGGCACATCAGAAAAAAAGGTTTATCAGGATCGCGATTGTCCAGCCAGTTCAGTGATTCGTTCATGATGATGTCGGTGGAATAGCCCTGGCGAGTAATCTTTTGGCCCATTTTAATAAATTCGGGGTTATGATAGCGTCCCTGGCCCGGTAAAATGTACCAGTAGTCAAAGCCCCGGGGTTCAAATTCCAGGTGCCATTTACCTACCATCGCGGTCTGGTATCCGCCTTTTTGCAGCAGTATTGGCAGGGTTTTTTGGCTATCTTGGAAATCGGCTATTTGCTTTTCATTCCCCGTGACACCATTTTTGTGGCTGTATTTGCCGGAGAGAATTACCGCCCGGCTTGGTGCACAGAGAGAATTGGTACAGAGGGCATTATTAAATCGCATTCCCTGCCGGGCCAGGCGATCGATATTTGGGGTGATATTTATTTTGCTGCCGTAACAACTTAGGGCTTTTTGGCCATGGTCATCGGACATTAAGAAGATGATGTTTGGCCTGTTTTTTGCGGAGGGGTTTTTTTGAAACGACTTTGCACAGCCGGGGATCGTCATAGCGGCGGCGGATAGACCGAGGGCTTTCAAGAAGTGACGTCTTTTCATTTCAAGCTCCTTTAAAAAAGTGCCAAGTACTTTATTCTATCAGGATACTATCAAAACATAGAGGTATTTACAAATTATTTGGTATGAATTCAGTAGGCGATATTAAGAAGGTGAGGAAAGAGCGGAAAGATGGAAATTGTGGGTGAATGGACAGGAAAATAAGTTTTCTTTTCGAGGAGGTTTGTGATAAATTAAGGCGGTAAATTTGTCCGGGGTTAAATGGAATTGATTTTGGAAGGGTTTTTTAAATGGATAGACGCGAGTTTTTGAAGGTATCGGGGAGTTCTCTGGTGGGTTTGTTTTTGGGCGGCTGCGGGGCGGCGATGCGCGGCGCTAAGAAAGTATCTAAGTTGCCAAATATTGTTGTCGTTTTTACCGACGATCAGGGTTATGCGGATCTGGGGTGTTTTGGGGCAAGAGGGTTTGAGACGCCTAATGTTGACCGGATGGCGGCTGAGGGTGTGCTTTTTACGGACTTTCATGTTTCGCAGGCGGTTTGCAGCGCATCGCGGGCGGGGCTTATGACGGGCTGTTATTCGAACAGGGTGAGTATCCGCGGGGCTTTGATGCCGTGGTCGCAGAATGGGTTAAATCCGGATGAGATGACTATAGCGGAGATGCTCAAGCAAAAGGGTTACGCGACGGGCGTTTTCGGGAAGTGGCACCTGGGGCATCACAGGGAGTTTCTGCCATTACAGCGGGGGTTCGATGAGTATTTAGGGCTGCCTTATTCCAATGATATGTGGCCTGTGACTTATACGGGGGAACCCTTGAAAGAGGGCAGGAAGAGCAGGTATCCGGAGCTTGCCTTGATCGACGGCAACGAGAAGGCCGGGGAGATTCGCACGCTTACGGACCAGGATAAGCTGACGACGATGTATACCGAGCGGGCGGTCGGGTTTATCGAGAAGAACAAGCATCAGCCTTTCTTTTTGTATGTTCCTCATTCGATGCCGCATGTGCCTTTGGGAGTTTCGGATAAGTTCAGGGGTAAGAGCGAGCAGGGTATTTACGGCGATGTGATAATGGAGATCGACTGGTCGGTCGGGCAGATATTAGATACGCTCAAAGAGTGCGGGCTTGACGATAATACGCTGGTTATATTTGCCAGTGATAACGGGCCGTGGCTTAATTTCGGCAAGCATGCGGGATCGGCGGGGCCATTGCGGGAAGGCAAAGGGACGATGTGGGAGGGGGGAGACAGGGTGCCTTGTGTGATGCGGTGGCCGGCGGTTATAAACCGGGGCAGAGTTTGCGAGAAAATAGTTTCGACGATAGATTTTTTGCCGACGTTCGCTGCGATCACGGGAGCTGCGCTGCCGAAAAAGAAGATCGACGGGGTTAATATACTGCCTTTACTGAAAGGCGAAAGGGGCGCCGAGCCGAGAGATCATTTCTTTTATTATTACGGGCGTGAGCTTCGTGCGGTGAGGCAGGGAAAGTGGAAGCTTCATTTTCCGCACGAGTACCGGTCTTATGAGAATGTTGAGCCGAGGAATGACGGCAACGGCGGGCCTTACGGCAAGGGCAGGACGGGTCTTGAACTTTATGACCTTGAAAGTGATGTTGGTGAGAGAAAAGATCTGGCGGCGGAGCATCCGGAGATCGTTAAGCGGTTGAGCGCGATGGCGGAGAAGATGCGAGAGGAACTCGGCGATTCTTTGACGGGGCGGGAGGGTAGTGAAGTTCGACCGGCAGGTGAGCATGTGGAATAAAAAATCGAGGGTCCGAAGCTTCCGGGAGCCTTTGAATCCATTACGTGGTTGGTTTAGTACTACAACGCTATTTAGATTTGTTTGACAACGGCAACCATTTATTCTATAAAAAGTTATGTTAGTTA
>CAYNKU010000206.1:0-4582 GCA_964397865.1 uncultured Pirellulales bacterium
TGGGCGTCGTCCTGGGTGAACTGGCGGACCCTGAAAAGCCCGTGCATAACACCGCTGGCCTCGTGGCGATGGACAAGGCCGAGTTCGGCCACCCGCAGCGGAAAATCGCGGTACGAATGCTGGCTGGTGTTGTAAACCAGACAGCCCCCGGGGCAGTTCATAGGTTTGATGGCATATTCGACATCGTCGACAGTTGTGAAGTACATATTCTCCTTGTAGTTATCCCAGTGACCGCTCTTGTGCCAGAGTTGCTGGTTTAGAATAATGGGGGTTTTAATTTCCTGGTAACCGTATTTATCGTGAACGCTGCGCCAGAAATCGATTATCGCGTTCCAGATGATCATACCGCCCGCATGGATAAAAGCAAATCCCGGCCCGGCGTCGTTGAAGCTGAACATATCCAGTTGTTTGCCGATGAGCCTGTGGTCGCGCTTTTTGGCTTCTTCAAGTCTGTTGAGATAGGCGTCGAGCTCTTTTTTGTTTCGCCAGGCGGTTCCGTAAACCCGCTGGAGCATTTTCTGGGTCGGGTCGCCATGCCAGTAAGCGCCGGCAACGGACATAACCTTAAAACTGCCGATCCCGGCTGTACTCGGCACATGAGGACCGCGGCACAAATCCTCGAAACCGTCACCGTGAGAGTAGAAACTAACGGCCTCAGCCTCGGTATGGGCGATATTATCGGTCTTATACTTATCGCCGGCGAGCTTTTCGAGAGCCTGAGCCCTGTTCATTTCGGTGCGCACGAAGGGCTTGTCGGCGCCGGCGATTTCCCGCATTTTTTCTTCTATTCGCTCAAAATCGCTCGGGCGAATCGGCTCATCGAGGTCTATATCATAATAAAAGCCGTCTTCCACCGTCGGGCCATATACAAGTTTGGCGGCGGGCCAGATGGTACAAATGGCTTCAGCCATAACGTGGGCACAACTATGACGAATTATTTCAAGGCCCTGCTGGTCCTCATCCGTGATGATCTGAACCTCGACATCGCTGTCGATGGTACTTGAGAGGTCTTTGAGTTGGCCGTTTACCCTGGCAACCACCGCCCTCTTGGCAAGGGCCTGGCCTATGCGAGCCGCCACTTCCATCAATGTCGAACCTTCTTCGACCTCTATGCCTGCGCCGTCAGGCAGTTTTACTTTTACCATAAGCCTGTCCGTTCCTTAACCTGAGTATTGAGTTAGTTGAGTAATACGAATATAGCTTTTAGGGCCGGATTGTCAAGCGGCTACAAAAAAGCTCGATACGCAAAACTCGAAGTAAACAATACAATCACGGGAAATTTCCAAACACAACTACTGTAAGTCGTTTTATGCTAAAGATTTACACTTGCCAATATCGTCAGACATAAAATTATATTCAAAATTATCCCAAATTAACTATTGCTAAAGGCGGACTTATTGTATATAATGCTCGCCGACCGAACGAGGAGGAAAGCGGCATGGACGTGAATCTTGTGCTGATTAAGAAAAACGGTCCCAATAAAATTTTCCCTCTGTCGAGCGATGTTACCGTGATAGGGAGGCGGAGAGATTGCACTTTACGTATTCCCGTGGTAACGGTCTCCAAAAAGCACTGCCGTCTTTACTATGAAAACGGGCAGATGAGAATTCGCGACCTCGGCTCGAAAAACGGAACACTGCTCAATGGAAAGCGGGTCGAGGAAACCGTTATCGAGCCGGGTGATAATATTAAAATCGGCCCCTTGAAATTCGTCCTGCAGATAGACGGTCATCCCGAAAATCCCGGAGAAGACGAAACCTTACCCGAAGATGTTCCGAAAAAAGCCAGGCAGACGGATGAACCCACCAGTGAGACCCCGCTGGAATCGGCTGACGATATACTCGATCACCTGTCGAGTTCGGATATGGAGAATCTCGACCTGCTGGATGATTCCGGCGAAGTGATGGATGCTTTCGAGTCTGTTAACGAGTAGCCGGGCAGGTTTTTAATAAATCAGGCTCCGGCAGCACCCCGCAAAGAACATACCACCTCAAATAGCTTTTTTTTCATATCCTCGGGCACATAAAGCCGATATAATACCACATTACGGGGTCAAGACTCATCGGGGTTCCGGGGAATAGCGGGGCACCGGCAAATGCGGTTTTGACTTGCTAAAACCCGAATAATATGTTAACCTATGAATTTCAACTACCTGATTTTTCTGTACTTGGTGCCTGAAAGGTCGTATGCAGATACCGATTTTAACGACATGTTTCTGCGGTCCCGCGTGGGCGACTTCGGCTGTGATGGGGGCGGCTTTTTCGCTGCCCTTTAATCCCGTCAAGCTCGTATTTCTAATAGTATGGTTTTACGTTTGTCTTTACTGCGCTCAGTATGTGCAGTTCAGCCCGCTGGTGTCAAAAAGATACAGGGCTGTCGCCAGTCTAACGGCTCTTTTGGCCGGGCCGTTGATCTTCCCGGTACTGCTTTTAATCGATGTAATCGCCACATCGCTGGAGAGCAGGCGAAATATGTTCGACGTACTGGGCGATAAGCTCCACGCGATCATGGATTCTCTGGCCGAGATGGCCCCGGGCAGATCCAAAGTGGACAACTCCATAATGCTGCTGGATTCTTCGGGCAGAAGCCTTACCGAGATTTACGGCCACAGCAGGAATAAAACCCAGGACAGCCATGTACTCGACCTGACCGAGGACCTGATAAGAAACGCACTCGACGATGAGGCCAGTGATATCCTTATCGATCCTAGGGACAATACCACATACAGCGTAAGGTTCAGGGTCGACGGCGTCCTGAGAACAACCGAAGAATTCGACAGCGATACGTGCGCGGCGGTCATAAACAGTATAAAAGCTGTCTCCGGCATGGATATAGCCGAGCGAAGAAGACCACAGGACGGCGCTTTCATAGCAAGGACAGGCGGGGGAACCGTATCTTTCCGGGTGGCAAGCGCCGGCGTTCTTAACGGCGAGAAACTTTCCATCAGGGTACTCAACCAGAACGCAGGCGTTTATCTGCTGCACAATATAGGGCTGACCGAAAAGCAGCAGTTGACGATCAAGACTATGATAAAAAAACCCTCCGGTATGATACTTCTGTGCGGGCCGACCGGAAGCGGTAAAACCACCACCCTCTACGGTATGCTCAACGAAATCGACCTGCTCACGCGTAATGTTATCACGATCGAAGACCCGATCGAATATGTGCTTTCCAACGCCAGCCAGATTGAAGTGAACCCGAAAGCCGACATCACATTTGCCAAGACCCTGCGAAGCGTTTTAAGGCAGGACCCGGATGTGATATGCGTGGGCGAAATAAGAGATGAAGAGACCGCGTCTATCGCCCTGCGAGCCGCGCAAACGGGCCATCTTGTACTGGCGACTATCCACAGCAACAGTAACGCCTCAACGCTGGTGAGGCTGCTCGATCTGGGCGTGCCGCCGGTACTGATGTCGGCGGGTCTGAATCTGATTATCTCGCAGAGACTGCTTCGGCGTCTCTGCAAACACTGTAAAGTGCCGGCTGAATTATCCTCTGTGCAGCTCCAGGAATTCAAAAGGATGAAAATAAATTACAGAAATATGTGCCAGGCGCAGGGCTGCGAGGAATGTTACGGTACGGGCTATCGAGGCAGGAGCGCGATTTTCGATATTCTCGTTCTAACCCCCGAATTGAAACATAAAATCGCCGGCAACGAATTAATGATCGACCAGTTGAGAAAAGTCGGCGACAAAAAAGGTACGTCGAACCTTTATAAGCAGGGCCTCAAGCAGGTCGTCGCGGGAAAAACGAGCCTGGAAGAACTCAAGAGAGTCGTAGGATAAAGTTTTATGGCATTGTGGATTAGTATATTACTTGGTGCGGCGCTGGCGTGGTTCGCGGTAAAACTGCGATTCTACGAGACCTGGGCACTGCTGTTCAATATCGTCATATCGGTTTACCTCGCTGTTTTTCTCGGCTCACAAATCGCGGCAATGGATTTATTTCGCGATAATATTTATGGGCTTATCATAGGCATCGGCGGTGTCGGGGCAGCCGTCTTCGCGATCCTGCACAGCGTCTCTTACGCGCTTATCACAGGCCAGTATAGTATCACGTATCCGAAAATAATCGATGTCGTCTGTGCGGCTGTTTTAGGCTTTCTGGCGGGTCACCTCGTCGGCAGTTTCCTGGTGCTCTCAGCGTGCATAACACCGCTTTCGCAGGGGTCATTAGGCAAAAAAATCGGTTTATATGCAGATTCGGCGACGCCAAAGACATCGAGCCTGATGCTGTGGTGGTGCGATAAAGTCGACGGCATGGTCTCTTCGGCCGATGACACGCAAAGGACACAGGAGATTGTAAGCACGATATTCAAGGATATCGACGAAAGAATCGAGCGCAGAAACGAAGCCCGTCGACCCAAACCAAAACCTGTTATTGTGCCGGTGGAAGTGCCCGAAGAAGACCCCTTAGGCCCCCCGCCGGAATCCGATATCAAAGATTATTAATCCACCAGCGGTTTGTCATCGCCGTAGATCGTCTGCAGATCCGTACGAACGCCGTCATCCCATATCAATTCGCCGGTATCCTTGTCCCACCGTCTGGTTCGCGAGGCCATAACGTGATCGCCGTGACAATC
>CAYNKU010000207.1:0-4560 GCA_964397865.1 uncultured Pirellulales bacterium
CGAACCTCGCCAAACGACCAACTGTGAATATCGTTGGGACTCGCCAGCGAAATCTTGACCGATGCGTAATCGTTTATCCGATCGTAAATATTTCCTAACATTTAAGGCTAACTCCTTAAATTATTCATCGACACCAAACAGTCAGCCCCCGCTGCTGTTCGATTGCCGACAAACGATATTTTACAACGCGGCACTTCCAAGGCGTTTCTTCTCGAGCTGGATATTCAGTCCCAGCCCGCGTATTTCGTTACACAAAACATCGAACGACAAAGGCGTGCCCGCTTCGAGCATGTTCTGACCCTTGACCATCGATTCGTAAATCTTCGTCCTGCCTTCGACATCGTCGCTCTTGACCGTCAGCATCTCCTGGAGCGTATAAGCCGAGCCGTAACCTTCCAGCGCCCACACTTCCATCTCGCCGAATCTCTGTCCGCCGGTGCGGGCCTTGCCGCCGAGAGGCTGCTGCGTGATCAAACTGTAAGGCCCCGTCGCCCTGGCATGGATCTTGTCATCGACCAGGTGATGAAGCTTGAGCATATAAATATAACCTATCGTCGCCTGCTGATCGAAAGCCAGTCCCGTCCTGCCGTCATAGAGCTGGGTTTTAAGGTTCTTCGGAATCTGTACGAAAAATTCCTCCGCGCCCGGCGCCTGTTTCTGCTCCTCCAGTTCCTTCTTGCGCCCGGCCATAAGCTCATTGGCTTCCTCGGTCAGGCGGCAGATAACATCTTCGCTTGCGCCGTCGAATACCGGCGTAACCGCCGTAAAGCCCAGAACATTCGCCGCCCAGCCCAGATGCGTCTCGAGAATCTGGCCCACATTCATTCTGCTGGGCACGCCAAGCGGATTAAGCAATATCTCCAAGCTCCTGCCGTCTTCGAGGAAAGGCATATCCTCTTCCGGCATGATCTTCGCTATCACGCCCTTATTACCGTGACGACCCGCCATCTTATCACCGATCGAAAGCGTACGTTTCGCCGCCACATATATCTTGACCATCTGCAAAACACCGCTCGGCAGTTCGTCGCCGTGTTTCAGGCTCTCGATACGCTGCTTTTTCTCTTCTTCGAGCCCGGCTATCTTCACCCAGTATTTGTCAATGATTTTCTGCACATCATCACGTGCCGCGGCGGGCTTGACCCACTTGATATCGAAGCTTTCTATCTGCTCATAGATAACATCGTCATCGCCGCTCACTCCGACCTTCTGACGCGTCGAAGGATCGATAATATTAACTTCGTATTTACTGTGGATAGCCTCTATCATCTGCTTGAAAATAGCGCACTGCGTGGTGGTAGTGCGGCTCTCGCATTCTTTTATCTGCGCCTTGAGAGCTTTTTTCTGTTCCTCCCCGCCCGCGCCGCGCCTCATAAAACGCTCGGTCTTTATCACCACGCCCTCGTAACCGCTCGGCAGTTCGAGAGAATCGTTCTTAACATCTTCGCCCGCCCGGCCGAAAATAGCGTGAAGAAGCTTCTCCTCGGGCGTCAATTCGGTTTTGCTCTTGGGCACCACCTTACCAACCAGAATATCGCCCGGGAAAACACGCGTCCCCTCACGAACAACACCGTGCTCATCGAGATTCCTCAGGGCCCTTTCACTAACGTTGGGAATATCGTTGGTAAACTCTTCCCTGCCCAAACGCGTCTCACGAACTTCAGCGGTAAATTCATCGATATGAATACTCGTGAAGCTGTCATCTTTCACGAGCTTCTCACTGATTATAATCGCGTCCTCGAAGTTAAATCCGTCAAACGAGACAAACCCCACCAGCACATTTTTCCCAAGCGACAGAACACCGTTCTCGGTGCCCCCGCCGTCGGCTATAACCTGGTTCTTCTTGACCTTGTCACCGACTTTAACTATCGGCTGCTGGTTAAGGCACGTCCTCTCATTCAATCCCACGAACTTCTCGAGTTCATACTCATCGGTTTGATTGATCACTATTTTTGTCGAATCGACCGCCGTAACAACCCCCTTGGCTCGCGCGCGAACAACCATACTCGAGTTGCGCCCCACCACATCTTCCATACCCGTACACACAAGAGGTTGTTCCGTTCGCATCAGAGGCACCGCCTGCCGCTGCATATTCGAGCCCATCAATGCGCGGTTCGCGTCGTCGTGCTCCAGAAACGGTATCAAAGAAGCCGATATCCCCACCGTCTGCTTGGGCGAGACATCGACATAGCTAACCTCTTCGCTCGGCACCTGTGCCAGAACGCCGCCCTTCATCGCCAGAACCATACCTTTTCGGATCTCACCGCTCTGCTGGTCGACAGTAGCCGGCGCCGCGATCGTAGCCCGCATATCCTCATCCGCGCGAAGATAATCCACCTTATCGGTAACTTTGCCGTTTTCAACTCTGCGATAAGGTGTAAGCAAAAAGCCGTATTCATCGATCTCCGAGAATATCGCCAGCGAGGCGATCAGGCCGATATTCGTGCCTTCAGGCGTCTCGATCGGGCATATCCTGCCGTAGTGGCTGATATGAACATCGCGAACCTCAAAGCCCGCACGCCTCCTGTTCAGTCCCCCAGGCCCGAGCGCCGAAAGCCGACGCTCATGTGTAAGCTGACTAAGCGCGTTGGTCTGATCGACGATCTGACTGAGCTCTCCGCGGCCGAAAAAGTAATTGATACTGCTCGATACGCTCTTGGAATTCACCAGGTCCGCGATCTTCAGCGGCTCCTCACTGTCCCGCTTGGCGCTGATTCGCTCCTGAACCGTCTTGCGAAGTTTCAGAAGTCCCTTCCTTATCTCCGTCGCCGCCAGCTCGTCAATAGTGCGAAGCCTCCTGTTGCCCAGATGGTCAATATCGTCAACCGTTGCCATCGAATCCAAACCCGGGTTACGCAGCGCCATTATATATTTCATCGTATTAAGAAAATCTTCCGGCCGAAGCGTCATCTCGTCTTCGTCTATATTCTGCTCGAACTTCCTGTTCAGTCTGAACCTGCCGACTTTACCCAGACGATAACGGTTAAGATCGAAAAACTTCTCCCTGAAAAAGCTCATGGCCTTTTCGGGATTCGGCGGATTGCCGGGTCTTAGCCGTATATAAAACTTCAGAAGCGCCTGTTCGTGGCTCTGACAGTCGTCCTCCGCGATGGTATTCAAAATAAGACTGTCGCGAACATCCTTGATTATCTCTACCCGCTTTATCTTACTCTGCTCGATCAGGGAAAGCTTATCGCCTATTTGAGAACCGGCTTTTGCGATTATCTCGCCGCTCTCGGTATCCACAATAGCCCCCACCGTCCACATCTCGGGGCTGAGCTTCGACTTCGGCAAGGTCTTGGTCGGGTAAAACAGCCGAAGAATATCCTCCGTCTGACCGTAAGCCGGATCTATCGCTCTTAAAAATATCGTCGCCGGTATCTTGCTGGACTGGTCGATCTTGACCGCCAGAAAATCTTTTCGTGTAACACTTATCTCTATCCAGCTTCCTCTCTCCGGTATGACCCTGCCGCCGTGAAGTATCCTGTCGCCCTCCTTGCTGTCGATAACAAAATCAACTCCCGGTGAGCGATGAAGCTGATTGACGATCACACGCTCGGCGCCGTTGATTATAAACTCACCGCCGCCTATCATGATCGGCACCTCACCGATATATATCGACTGCTCGGCAACGTCCTGGCCCTCTTTGTCGCGAAGCCTGCAGCATATCTTCAAAGGATACGCATACGTCAGCCTTAACTGCCGACATTCCGTCGGCGTATAACGTGGCTTCTCCAACTCATAATAAAGATATTCCAGCATCATACTCTTGTCATAGCTCTCGATAGGAAATATCTCACGGAAGAGCTCTTCCAGACCCATGCCTTTTCGCTGCGTAGGAGAAACCTCCTGCTGCAAAAAGCCGCCGTAGCTCTTGCGCTGTATCGCCACCAGGTCCGGAATATCAACTGTCTCGTTTATTTTGCCAAAATTGCGAACAGTTTGTGAATCCATCTGGACACTCCTGTATTCAGCCAAAACCTCTCGCGAGATGCCCCCGCACAAGTCTCGGCTGTGATATACGATATTTTTTTATGCGAGTTCGACTTCGGCGCCCGCCTCTTCAAGCTGCTTCTTGACGGTCTCGGCCTCTTCCTTGCTCAGGCCTTCCTTCACGGGCTTCGGTGCTCCCTCGACAAGGTCCTTCGCCTCTTTCAGGCCAAGCCCCGTCAGCGCCCTGACCTCCTTGATAACCTGGATCTTCTTTTCGCCGAAGTTCTTGAGAACCACGTTGAAACTCGTCTTTTCCTCCGCTTCTTCCGCGGCAGCCGCTCCGCCGCCGGCAGGGCCCGCAACCATAACGGCTCCACCGGCCGCCGGCTCGATGCCGTGTTCTTCTTTCAGATAATCGCCCAGCTCTTTGGCCTGCATCAATGTCAAACCAACGATCTTGTCGCCGAGCTTTTTAATATCAGCACTCCACGTCTTTGCAGTTTTTTCTTCTTCCGCCATTTCTGTAAACTCCTGTTTATTCAACGTCTGGTGGTAGCCAAAACTACGCCGTTTTGTTTAACCCGCAACCGGGGCAGCCACTCAAACTGTAAATAAGAAATATCCTTTTTA
>CAYNKU010000208.1:0-3683 GCA_964397865.1 uncultured Pirellulales bacterium
TCAGACAGTCTCAGGGGGCAATGCGCCCACCTGGGTAGTTTTGTACCGAGAACTAGTTAGACGCGCTGTCGTAGGCCCCATCCAGCACGTGCACGCGCTCGGAGAGATCATGGTGTGTCACCTGTTCGTCGTGTTCGATGAACACGGTTCCCTCGTTGGCGTTGGCCGGGTGGAGGGAGAGGCCGACCGGCAGTGTCAGGCCACCCAGCCGTAGCTCGACGCTGGAGGTGGCCATCACATTGCGGCCGAAGACGTACTCCTCTTCGCCGGTGCGGGGGCTAATGTGAACGCCCAGCCGCGCCTCGGTATCGGTCGGCACGCGGGGACAGGAAATGTACCGGTCGCCGTCCTGGCGCACCACGTGACACCGGACCACCTCCAGGAAGACACTCTCTGCCAGTTCAACTTCCAGCCCTAGCTTCCGCAGGACTTCCCGGCCATCAGGCACATCCGGCGGTGGTAACCCCCGCAGGGGAAGGTGCAGTCGCAGGTGGAAGAGCAACACGGCCTTGGGCTTCTTGTCCCGCAAGTAGGGGTGGGCAGCGACCACCTCCGCCCAGCGGGGGCACTCGATTTGCACGTGACCTCCTTGCACCGGGTTTCGGGATGAGAGGCCGGCTGCCAGCTCATCGATGCGCGCCTGCACCAGGGCAGCCAGGTTCTCGGGCACGGCCAAGAGGGGGCAAATCGTGGTGTCGAAGTAGTTGCAGCCCCGGTAGCGACTCCAGGTGGGCACCAGTGTACCGTCGGTGGTCAGCGCCCGACCACTGATGAAGCCCGCTTGCCGCACGATCTCGACAACGGTGTGAAAGACGATGTCGAAGAGAGGCCCACAGCGCTGGATGAAGTTGGTGAAATCGGCTTCTTTGGGGATGTGTTCGTCGTTGATGCCTGCGAAGGTGCGGTACTGGTGCCCCCGATCGGGATCGTGCAGCTCGGTGACGAAGGCAGAGAGATACTCATAGCCGGCAACGCAGGCAAAGATCAGCAGGACGAAGAGAGACGCTGGATCGTAGCAGTGTCCTCCGCGGGCAGAGTACTCTGAGGCAAAGAGGCTGCGCACGAAGGTGAAGTCGAAGAGGATGGCCACCAGGCGCACCACGCCCCCACGCAGCCGTCCTCGTCGGTCGCGCGAGAGAGAACGGGGACGGTACTCGTAGAAGGACTTCAGGCGTGAGCGGTGTTTTGGAAAAGGTGCAGTGTGCTGGCCGGCAATCTGCAGTTGGATGGGCGGCAGCTTGCGCCGAATGACGTCCAGCGTGTACTGCTTGACGACCGAGACCGGTAGTGATAACCTATGGCGGGTCATAATCGGTGCCTCCTGCTTGCGAATGGTGTTTAGTCGACACCCATTATCGCACAAGAGGCCCGATGTGACCCAGATTTTCAAGGTTCAGATGGCACAGCGAATTCTTAAATTACCCCAGAAGGTATGTAGAGCGTTCCCTTCAATATGCCTCCCGCCGTGTTACGGGGGTTTCGAGAGTCATAACGGAAGCTACTCATTCGAGTAGAGACTTGGGTTGCAGCAGTGAAAACATAAGCTAGCGCCAAACGAGTTCTACTATCATCAACTTGCTGGATTTTCTCCCACAAGCACGCAGACGTCCATAGATTCCGGTTGGTGTAGAAATGATGAACGTGGGTAACGCTCATATGGTAGCCTGCGCGCCAGGAGTCACCCCACTCAGATCCTTTGAACATCATCGGGTAGCTTGGATACCAATAAGGAATTTCACTTTTCTCAACCGTACGGACAAGCGCCAAATCGTCGGCGTCAGGGCGCTTCCCGTAGCGTGTACGCTTTACAGAGTAGTTAATGAGCACCGGCACCTTCTTAGCGCGTTGAACCTCGCAGTGCAAAGATGTATCGTATGCTTGCTCGGTAGCGCGGCCTACTTCGCGCTTAGTAACCCGGGCTTTGCAGCTAGGGCAGGCAAATGTCTTTTGGACTTTACCGGCTTTGGGATCTACAGCTGCATCCCAGAAGATAATTTCCTCGCTACAGTAGGGGCAGACAAAGACATCGCTCCAGACGATGTAGTTTATGCGGCCTTTCACCTGGTTCGGTGTATCGCAGTGTCGATGCCAGGTTTCATACATCCAGGCGCACTCGGTCTCCACCTCGGCGAGGATGCGTGTGGCTTCGTGCTTGAACGCGGATACGTCCACTGGCATGTTGTAGTTGTAGGCGATGAAGGTGGCTGCAGGGGAAAGGTCGCATAGGATAGCCCGGCGGCCGACCATCTGGGCCGCCACGCCGGTCATTCCGCTGCCGCAGAAACCGTCGAAGATGATGTCGCCTGGTTCAGTGTAGTGCTCGATGAAGGGAACGATGGCCTTGTAGGGCACCTTGGTGTGGTAGGAGTGGACGTTGTATATGGGGTCGTTCTTGCCCTCGGAGACGTCAGCCACATAGGGCTCGCGGTGATAGTCGTCGGTGGCCTCGTCGTAAAGCGTGCCCCACTTCTCGATGAACTCAGAGACGTGGGGGTTGGGGTAGGCGGTGTAGTGCGGCGGATCGGAGAGGGCGTGCAGGTCCTCGTCCTCCCCGATGGGGAAGCCCTCGATGTGGCGGAGTTCGTCCAGATTATCAGTCATATGGCTGTTCCTTCGTCCTTCGTCTTGCGTCATCGGTCCGCTCCACGCAGAGCCGGGATCTGGCGAGCGTGTGCCTGGCATCGGTTCAGATGTCGTGCCAGGGAATGTCGGGACGCAGTTGTTTGCCTGCCTCCACAAGGTCAGAGATCCGCTCGCGGCGCTCCAGGTACTGGATCAACTCCCTGGCCTTGTCCCTCTTTCCCTGACCGGGCAGGATTTCATAGTCAATCTCCAGGTTGAAGCAGACCGTGCGCAGATCGCCCTCGTCGAACCGCTCGTTCAGCACCTGCAGCAGCCTGGTCCGGCGCTTGGGCTCCAGCCCGCCCGGCCGTTCCGCCTCCTTCACCTGATCCTCGATCCAGCGCGACAGCCGTTCGGCCAGCGACTCGGGGCGGGTGTATTCGAGAAAGAGCAACCCCTGGATGTCGGCGGACAGGCTGGCGCGGCGCTCCTTGAGGATCGCGCAGTGCACGCCGTCCGCGTGGATCAGGCCCAGCTCGTAGAGCACGTTGCTGCCGGGGATCGAGATATCGGTCACGCCATATTTGCACGTCTGGATCAGCTTGCACACGTTGCACAGCAGCACTGTCGGCTCCAGGTGGTCCTTGGAGAGCACGGGCACCAGGCCGTATCGCTCCAGCGTGCGCCGGATGGCCTGCTCGCACTCGGCATACTCGGGCACGTAGGGCACGTTCACGAACACCCGCCGGGGCGAGTAGAGGCGCAGGATCTCCTCTTTCTTGCTGCACGCGCCCAGGTTGAGGGGGCAGATCCGCATGATGGTGTTCGGATCTTTATCCTCCCGCTGCGGCTGGCCGAGGGCGGGCGGCTCGTAGGTGCGGATCTCGGGGCGCAGGTGTTCGGGGCCGATGAGCGCGCCGGGCGCGGTCGTCAGCGCGTACTTGACGGCGCTCTCCAGCTCGCGCACGTTGCCGGGATAGTCGTAACGGCGCAGGAACGCGATTGTCTCAGGGGAGAAGCGGACCTGGAGTCCCTGCCCGTACCGCTGCAGGAACATCGCCGCCAGCGCGGGGATGTCGTCGCCGTCCTTGCGCTCGCGCAGCGGCGGGACAGAGATGACG
>CAYNKU010000208.1:3693-4543 GCA_964397865.1 uncultured Pirellulales bacterium
GCCCGCCCACGCGCTCGACGACCCGGTCGCACACCGCGCCGATCAGCCGGCGCTGGAGTCTCACGTCCAGGTCGCCGATGCTGTCGAGAAAGATGGTGCCGCCCCGGGCGCGCTCGAACTTGCCGGGGCGGGCCTCGCCGACGCCATAGAGCGCGCCGGCCTCGTGG
This sequence comes from uncultured Pirellulales bacterium, assembly GCA_964397865.1. Taxonomy (GTDB): domain Bacteria; phylum Planctomycetota; class Phycisphaerae; order Sedimentisphaerales; family Anaerobacaceae; genus CAYNKU01. Next base: position 3,861 of record CAYNKU010000208.1, read on the forward strand.
CCAAAGAGCTCGCTCGCGAGCACCGAATCCGAGAGACGCCCACAGTCGACGACGAGGAACGGCCCGCGCTTGCGGCGGCTGCGGCGGTGGATGGTCTGCGCGATGAGCCGCTTGCCGGTGCTCTCCTCGCCACAGATCAGGACGTTGACGTCGCTCGCGGCGGCTGCGGTGATCTGCTCGAACAGTGCCTGCATGCTGGCGCTGTTGCCGACAATGCGGTCGTGCTCCAGCTCGACGTCGTCCTCCGGCTCCCGGTCGAGCAACTCTTGCTTGAGCGCGCGCACCTCGATCGCCCCCTGGACGGCGAGCACCAGCTTCTGGCGCAGGTCGCGGTCCTTGGTGATATAGTCGTAGGCGCCGCTGCCCATCGCGCGCAGCGCGTGGTCGGCGCTGCCGTAGCCGGTGATGACGATCACCTGCACGTCCGGATGCAGGGTCCTGGCCTGTTCCAGCACGCCGAAACCGGAGAACTCTTCCGCGCCGCCCAGCATCTTGAGGTCGGTGATCACGACCTCAAAGGGCTGCTCTTCCAGCAACGCCAGCGCGGTGCTGAGCTTGCGGGCAGCCGTGATCTCGTAGTGCGCGTTGCGCAGGCAGCGCTGGTAGATCTCTTGCCAGTCGGCGTCGTCCTCGACGATCCGTATGCGTGGTCGTGCCATTGCTTTTCCCTCGGAATCTAACGA
>CAYNKU010000209.1:0-4543 GCA_964397865.1 uncultured Pirellulales bacterium
AGGTATCAGTATAACTCGAAGTGTCCGTATAACTTGAGGTATCAGTATAACTCGAGGTGTCCGTATAGCTCGATGTATCCGTATAACTCGAGGTGTCGGTATAACTTGAGGTATCGGTATACGACGAAGTGTCCGTATAACTCGAGGTATCGGTATACGACGAAGTGTCCGTATAACTTGAGGTGTCGGTATAACTTGAGGTATCAGTATACGACGAAGTGTCGGTATAGCTCGATGTATCCGTATAACTTGAGGTGTCGGTATAACTTGAGGTATCGGTATACGTCGAAGTGTCGGTATAACTCGATGTATCCGTATAAGTCGTGGTGTATGTGCCGGTTTCACCGTTAGTTTCCGTATATGTTTCGGTAACGGTTGTTGTGTATGTGCCTGTCTCTGTATCGGTTACTGTATCCGTACCGGTAACGGTCAAGGTCGAGGTTATAATCGCCGGGGTCGGGCAGTCGACGCAGTCACCGAAGAAGCCCTCTATGACTTCGACATTTTCCGGGAACTGTGTACCATTTTCTATAGCGAGCAAATCCAATGTCTCAATAGCTCCTGAACCTGATGCACCAGCATGAACATCTATTGAGGCGTTAGCGGTACCACCAGATCCTGTCTGTGCCATAGCGGTAATATGGTCTGCTTTTATGGTGCCGCCCGCATGAAGATGAACATTTGCATTAGCTGTCGAAATGCCGTAGGCGATTGCGTCAATATCGCCGCCAATAGAGCCCGCGGAAACTGTTATATCCCCTTCTGCGGCCAAGCAAAACTGGGCACTGCCAGATGCGCCTGGAGCGTCCGGATTAGTTATTGCATAAAAAGGATTCGGGAAAAACATATCCATTAACACATCACCCGAAGAAACTACGCTGACCAGAGCATCAGTTCCTCCAGAAGCGCGTAAAAAACCGTGGATTGATATGTCTCCGCTGGTGCCGTCACCACCGATAGTTAAAAGCTTGATCTCACCAGGAGAAGCTATTTGATTATAAGCGCCGCTTACCAGACTACCTATATTAATTCCGCCGGTACCCGTAACCATCGTGATATCGCCCGTGGTGGTATAAATGGTATCTGAAGGATGCATTTCAATATAGCTGTCCAGGGCCGTTGTGGTCAGGAAAGTCATATCACCGCCGCCGCCTGTAAGCCAGTTATCCGCCAGGTCCTCCAATGTAATGCTTTTCTCAGCCTCATATCTTGCATCCACGCCGGCTACAGAGAGATTCTCAACAGTTGTTTCATATATCGTATCCGGTGTACCTCCGGAAGGGGGGGCGCCGTCTGCAATTGTCAGGTGATCGGGGTCGATGAGAAGAGAGCCTGCCGAGCCATTTTCCGCCGATAGGTCAAGGTCTCCGCCAAAAACGAAATTTTCTCCACTGACTTCAATAAATCCGCCGTCGCCTGATTCCGATCCGCCCTTGGCTTCGATAAGTGCTCCCTCCTGGAAGTCAGCCATACCGCCCGAGAAGACAACTACATCGCCGCCGTCGCCGTTTGTCCCGCCGTTAGCAGAGGTCACACTGCCGTCAGCGAGAACCACCTCATCAGCCGCGGTCAGCGTTATATCACCGCCGCCGGCGCTGATATTTCCGCTCTGTACCACGCTTCCGGTGCCGGTTTCGATCTTGGCAGCCGCACCGAGATCTGTCGCCATCGAGTACAAATCGCCCGCGGCAAGAACTATAGTCCCGCCGTCGGAATCGATTTGCCCTTCGTTAACCACGCTGCCCGCGTCCGGTGCCAAAACAGAGGACATTTCAACGATGATCTTACTGCCCGCGTGCCCTAAAAGCACCCTGTCACCGGCCGTCATAACGACAAAGCCGCCTTTTTTCGTTGTTATAGTGCCCGCGTTTAGAACCTTCCGGCCTATAAGCGCAACACCCTCAGCGGCTTCGATACTGCCGTAATTGGCGATTTCCCCGATTCCCTCACCGGCGAAATCGAATTCGCTGTTTAGGAAGTCGGTGTCTGTGATATTAAGACTCGAAGCTACTAATTGAGCGACATTAACGCTCGAACCTGCGCCGAAGATAACGCCGGCCGGATTGATTATGAAAATCCTTCCATTAGCCGTCAATGCGCCCATGATCCCTGTCGGGCTGCCGTCATGTATCCTGTTCAGCGCCGCCGCCGCACTGCCGGGCTGTATGAACTCGACCGCCGCGTTCTGCCCGATGTCGAAGTTATTCCAGTTCGTGATCGCCTGTTCGGCTGTCTGTGTGATGGTCAATTCCCCGGGCGTACCGTAATCGAACGAACCGATACCGGTCGAGTCGATTATACCGCTTGGCAAAGCGTCCGGAGCGGGAACACTGCTGGCAAGCGCCAGCGTTGGCCCTAAAAGCAGGTATACGATCAGAACACATGCTGTTATCTGCCGAAAATAATACTCCCTCGAAACTTTTTTGATAGATTGCATTGCAATCCCTCCTTACTCAAATACCATTTGTTATATTACAACTTTGCCCGTCATTTATCAGGCAAAGTCAATCTTACCATCGCATCATCAGCCCGATATTCAAACGACCGTTTTTACTTGTTGTCGTATCAGTCCTTCTAAGCGGAAAACCGTAATATAAGGCCCCGTTAAAGTTCTCTCCTATTTCCACAATGACACCCGTTCCGATCGACGCAAGCTCCTCCACGCCGTTTTCACCCGATACGGGCTGTTCTATCTTGGCCCGACCGAAATCGAAGAAGAAAAGCGGAGCGAGCTTCTTGAGCTCTGCGCCCTCCTCAGCCTCTATTGCCGCCAGTTCCGGCTCTTCGGCCTGTTGTTTCTTTATCAGGTCATATTCATATTGAACAGAAGCAAGCAGCCCTCCGTCGGCGACTATCCTGCTTTCTTTATAACCCCTTACGGTATACATCCCCCCGAATACCATCATTTTAGCCGGAACCAGACGCGTATTCGGGCTTATGTATTTGAGCGAACCGAGGATTCTGTGAATTTTATCCGGATCGAGAAATTGACTGTGTGCCGCCGAGAATTTGATGATCTCGAAATCCTGATCCGTGTTTGTCCGCGCCCCCGTAGATGTAGCCGCATCCCAGAAGTCGCTCTGCCCGGAACCTCGGCTTAGATTTTGAATGTGATCGATTATAAAGGATGTATGCGACATATCATTCCGGCGGTAAAGCTCAGCGCCGATCCCCCAAAGCAGAATTGTCACTTCATTACCCAGAAACTGCGGGAACAGCGATGATGTCACCTTGCTCTTTTCCTGGGTCAGGGAAGTGGTAACATCGAAGAACCACCCTTGGTGCTGCAGGGCATTGAAACGAAGCTCGCCCCCGAAAAATGAGCCATGCCCCAGAAAATCAATACCACCGCCGGCATCGACCTCGTACTCACTTCGACCGCCGAAAATATTGAGCCGCAAACGAGGCGTCCACAGAGGAACATCATAGCTGCCGAAAACCGAGTAATTATCCTCTATACCCCTTTCGGGAGTGCCCTGTACCACGGTAGTGAGCTTGTCGTCCCTGCCGGTAAGGTTCGTATTGATAACACCGACCCGGGGATTCCATCGACGATCTTTAGTACCGGCATTGTCTATCTGAATAAAATAATGCCACGGATTTATTTCATAAATATCGTACCCCACGGCCAGCGAGCCCGGAGTAGCCCCTTCGCTTATGGTCGCGGAAACATACCTGTCAGGATTCAGATTCAGCAGATTCACAAAGTCATCCAGCTCCTTCTCGTTCACGACCTCCCCGCTTTTCACCGGCGACCATTCTTTCACCAGGTCCTGGCGAAGATAACTTTCTTCTTCTATCTTTATGTTGTGCTCGACGTCGAATGAAACGGTCCTGATATCCGTAACCGGGATCTCGACAACCTCTATGGGCAGTATATCACCCGCCAGCGCGCCTTCCGTTATCGCATCGGGCTCAACGCGTACATAAATCCCCGCGTAATTACGCTGCTGATAAACCGACAGCAGGTATTGAGTAAAGCCCTGGATTGTCCTCGTGGACACCTGGCGCACCTCGCCGGGATTCAGCGCCACGCTGCGAATAACCCTGAAGTCATAAAGGTTACCGCTTTGGGCCTGGGCCAGCGGTGCGTCGGAGGCATTATAGATCTCAGGAATATCCGCGAAAAGCTCCGCGACCGTAAGCAGGGTGTTGCCGCTTATGGTTACCTGTTTCACCGATAGAAGCGGAGTCGTATCTTCCGGAAGATTCAACTGCTCGATATCAATTTCGGATTCGGCTTTTAACTCAGCCTTTTCAGCGGCCTCCCTTTCGAGCCTGTCTTCAAGCTCCCGCTTTTCCCTGAGCTTCTCTGCTTCAGCGGACTTATTCTTTTCAATATCAAATTCGGTAGTCTCATCTGCAAAGACCGCTGCACCGAACATCAATACCAAAAGTAACACAAAAGCTGATTTCGTTATTTTCTTTGCCATACCTTATTATCCTTCCTTCCCTGGCTCGTTTTTTCCGACTAAACCGCTACTCCTGTCTTCGTTCCGAGCTTAATAAAAAAATATATAATCAAACTCCGGCATACTTACCG
>CAYNKU010000210.1:0-4542 GCA_964397865.1 uncultured Pirellulales bacterium
ATCCGGGACAGCCGGGCGGTGTGCCGGATGAGGGTATGGCAATTCAGATCGCGACCGATTTTATAAATCAAAACGGTGTTGTCTGTCCGGATATTATTCTTGAGAGCGTGAGTGATATTACATATGCCGAGGATGTCAATAAGAATGATCGAGTGGGGCAGGTGGGTATGCCGTTCCAGCGGCGGGTGAACTTCCGCAGGCAGATGAATATCTGGGGCCAGTTTTATCCGGTTGTCGGGCCGGGCGGCAAGATCACCGTTATGATGGACGAGTATGGCGACATAATAATGTTCAACAAGATCTGCCGGCACATGTATCCGGAAGAGGAGATGTACCTGACGCCGCCTGAGATTGCGATTGCTGAATTTCATCGGCTGGGGCCGGCGGCTCTTACGGGCATCAACAACCTCGGACCCTGCAATCGAGTTGAGATAAACAACGTTTCGCTCGGTTACTACGAGGACGATTTTGTCAGCTCGCAGAGTACGATCTATCCGGTCTATATCCTCGACGTTAGATATGAAGATGACGAGGCGATTCATCATACCGAACTTTATCTGCCGGCGATCGCGCCGCCGATCGAGGCGATAATTACCGATCCGTGCGGACCGGCTGATGCGAACTTTGCCGAGGGTATCGACCTTTCAGGCAGTGCCGCCGGCGGGCTGATGGCGGATCCGTGCAGCTATATGTATGACTGGTATTCCGATCTGGATGGGTATCTTGGCAGCGGGATGAGTTTGACGAGTGTGAATTTGAGCGCGAGTTCGCGTGACGGCGAGATCACGGCGCACACTATCAGCCTGGTTGTCACCGATCCGTTGTCGGGTATGACGGGTACGGCGTACGAGAATGTGAGTGTGCGTTACAAGGCTGATATTAACGAGAACGGCGAGGTGACTTATGACGATCTGGCCTTTATCGCGGCCGCCTGGCTCGCATCGGACCCTGAGCCGGAGTATGATCCGGATGCCGATTTGTTTTATGACGGTGATATCGACTTCAAGGATTTCTCGGTCTTCGGCAGGGAATGGATGATGGATTGACAGCGGTTAACGGGCCGGTGGACAGGAGGTGACATAAGGGGGGTGCGTTGTTGAGGACTCTTTTTTGCTATAAGAGGAAAAATCACTATAGTTTTATAAAATCAAATTCAGGTAATCTTAGAGGATGAAATGAAAAAACTTTCAATCGGTTGGTGTTTGCGGCTCAGGCATTTGGCTGTGTTACTGATTTTAGGTATATTGACTCCGGTTAATGCGGAGACATATCGGCTGATAGATGATCGCTATCTGGAAATAGGCAATGAATGGCACTATCAGGTTCATGTTACACTTAGGGATAATATAACTGTCGATTTATGGGAAACCAGCACCGAATCGATAACGGGTACAAGAAATATCGCAGGTTATCCAACTAAAATAGTCGAAATAATTGACTCATATGGGACCGGTTACGATTATGCCAATCTAAGTAATGACTATCTGTTAGAATATGGCTACGATGATAGTCAGATGCATGCAAGAGTTATAAATAATAATCCGACAGAACTTGCGCCTGTGTGGATAAATACCACGGATAATAATCGTTTGCTGGGGACGGGAGATTTTCAACTCCAGATGGACGATCCTTATATGGTCTGGGAAGGTACTATCACCAGCTATATCACATATACAGGTCATCAGGATGTGACCGTACCGGCCGGGACTTTTTCCTGTATAGTTGTTTTAACAAGATCGGTCTATTCCGATACTCTCGGCCTTCAAGGCGAGATTACCGAAACCACATATGCAGACCCTGAAGTTGGAGTAATTAAAAAAGAACATTCTGACTGGATGTATAACCCTTATGATGGCCAGACTTATTATAACGAATCTACAGAAAGTCTTACCTGGACGAATGTCGGGCCATTTATAAAGGTAAATAAGGAAAATATTGATTTCGGTGAGACTTCCACGTCGGAGACGTTCGAGGTTTGGAAAAGCGGAATGGGAACACTTGACTATGATGTATGGGTCAGCGAGGGAGATTTTTATTTTGAAGTTTTGCCGACAAGCGGCAGTTCTACCGGCTCAAGCGATAAAAAAACACATACTATAACATTGAAACGTGACAATATTGCCGTTGGCGAGACAATCTTCGGCGAGGTAATGATTTCATCGGGCGGAGCTGATAATAGTCCGCAGGTAATCGGGCTATCGGCTGTGGGGCCTTTATTTCCGGATTTAAGCGGCGGCAGCGAGGTTTGCTTCGAGGACCTTGAAGTATTGGTTTTTTACTGGCTGGACGATATGTGCGGGGAGCCGAACTGGTGTGAAAAGTCCGATCTTGATCGTACCGGCACAGTTGACTTTTTTGATTTTTCCATCTTTGCAAAATACTGGCTTACCGATGTTAGCCTGATCGGCCACTGGACGCTGGATGACAATGAAGCAAATACAACAGTGATAGACAGCAGTGGCAGCGGGGGCGGGCATTGATTCAGTGGCGAAGACGGGGTTAGAATCTCCGGTGTTTCGGGTATGACTGAGGTCAACGAAAAGGTACATTTCTTTTTGGTTATTTAGCTGAAAGACCAGCGGGTCATCAACGAAAAAAACAATTTTTTGTTGAAATTTTTAAGAATCCTCGAAAATTTTCTTCGAGTTTGTCGCGCCCCTTATTGAGCCGAATTCGGCGGGATTTTGCAACAATTTCAACAATTTCTACGAATCGCCCTGTGGGATGGGGGCGATTCTGTAAAAATCTTTGCGATATTGCTAAATACAGTGTAGTATATTTAACTTCGTATTATTGCAATTCAATGGTCTGTGATTTATATGCGCCAACTCAAGAAGGTCAGAGGCGATGAAAAACGAAATAACAAATCTTTTGGAGTTTGTAGGGCTTGCGTCCAGGCTTGTTGACGTTATTATTGAAGTAACCGAGGTTATCAGCAGCAAGGCCGCTGATTTCGAGGAAAATGGTGTGATAAAAGCCCTGGCAGATGCGATGAAAACACAAATGACCGTGCTGGAATCCGAGATTGCGGTTCTGCAAAGAGAGCTTGAAAAGACGTACAAAAATGCCAACGAAGCGGGAGCGAGGGAAGATAGAGCAAAAGTTTTATTTTCACCGCATAATGTAACCGCCAATGCCGGAGAGCAGACTGAATTTGTCGAGGAGGGCGATAGCAAGGTATTTGAGCCGGCGCCGACCGAGGATGATGGAGCTTTTTCTGTGGCAGTATCTGCCGATGCGGAAGATGAAGAGGCAGGTGCAGCGAGCGGGGGAGAAGGGACGGCGGATTTATTTGATGAACTCCACAAGGGAGCCTTTGCCGATTTAAGTGAAGACGAAGTTGAAGCGGCGGTTTTCCCAAGGGCGATAGACAAAACGGTCTTTATCAAAGCAATTTCCGAGATGACGAGTGCGGATGCAACCTTGCGTGTGGATGCCGCCAAAGCCCTGGCCGGGGTTCGCCATGAGTTGTCGGTAAGAGTTCTCGCTGAACAGTTGGGTCGAGATCATTCAGCACAAGTTCGGCAGGAATGTGTCAGAAGCCTGGCATCGCTTAGGATGAGTGAAGGAATTGCCGCAGTCGAAACCGCGATGACTGATGAGGCTGCCCAGGTACGTCTGGCAGCTGTCTGGAGTTTATATCAATTGGCCGGAGCGGAGAGTGTTCCGTCGCTAATGCGGACATTATCAGATGAGGATGAGGAAGTCCGGCGCAGGGCTGTCACCTGTATAGAATGGCTGGCTCGAGAGCGAAAAACGGCTGGTATGATAGGCAACACGGATTCTCGACTGGCGATTTCAGCAGTTGTCAGGTGCCTGGAAGATCCGGAGAAATCGGTAAGAGAAGCCGCTCTTGGCGCCCTTGAGGCGGTTACGGGCAAAAAAATGAAAAGGGCGTCTACAAAAGGCGATAAGAATTTGCATCAAGATACTATTGCGCAATGGAAAAAATGGTGGCGTAAGGAGTTACTTGGATAAAATTTCTACAGAACCGTTTTTTATATTTACACCAGCCTAATCAAGTTTTGGCGGGGCTGCACAACATTTTCAACAATTTGGATAAAATGCGACTCGGCCTTTATTCGCCGATGGGGAGGATGTTTTTGCTCTGCTGAAGAGGAGGATTAACGGCCTGTCGGTCTTACAGAGTGGGATCGGAAATTTCAGGATATTAAGCGGCAGCAAGTCCCATCGCTTTTACATCTGTGAATCCGGCAGAATTGACGGCCGCATCGGAAGAAGGGTTCGAAATCAAATTACTGTTTTTAAATACTTTTTATACCACTTGTATGCATCTTCAAGGGCGGCTATTATCGCTCTTTTTGTAGGGTTAAAAAATCGCCTATTTAGTTGAGCTATAGCTCCTTCGATCCCTTCTTCGACATTGCTGCCCAAGAGTGTATCGCGCAGTATCTTTTCACCTAAATGAGGGAGCAAAGTACAGGAGAAATCAACGATTTCAGAATTGACAGGGTCTACTTCAAGCTCTATCGTCAGACAGCCGAAGACCTGCTTTGCGGTGACACCTTCAGGCAGTCTCGC
>CAYNKU010000211.1:0-4530 GCA_964397865.1 uncultured Pirellulales bacterium
CGCTTTTTGCTTTTCATCGTCGGCGAGTTTGGGGATCGATTTGCCGATTTTGTTTTTTTCGGTCGAGATATCCTGAAGTTTTTGTCTGGCGTCTTTTAGCAGGGAGTCGAGTTCGAGGAGTCTGTCGATATCGACGTCGAATTTTTTCGCTTTGGCGGCGTCTTTGAAGAGCTGCGGATTTTCACGGATTTCTTTGATATCAATCATTTTAGTCCTGGTACCTTTTTAAGATTACAACATTGTTTTGTCCGCCGAAGCCGAAGGATTCGTTCAGCGCGATATTGACGGGGGTTTCCCTCGGGACGTTCGGGACGTAGTCGAGGTCGAGCTCGGGGTCGGGGTCGTTTAGGTTCATGGTCGGCGGGATGATGTTATCGCGTATGGCGAGGACGCAGGTTATCATTTCGGCGGCGCCGGTTGCGCCTATGAGGTGGCCCATCATACTCTTGACGCTGGTTAGAGGTGTATCGTAGGCCTGGTCTTTGAAGACGGCTTTGACGGCTTTTGTTTCGACCGAATCGTTCTCGACGGTGCTTGTGCCGTGGGTATTTATGAAATCGATATCTTTATAGGTAACACCGGCGTCGGCGAGGGCCGCTTCGATGGCCTGGATCGCGCCGCGGGCGTCCTCGTGCATATCGGTTACCCTGAAGGCGTCGGAGCTGCTGCCGTAGCCGGTGACTTCGGCAAGTATATCGACGCCTCTTTTTTTTGCCGAGTCGAGACTCTCGATGATGAGTATCGCCGCACCTTCACCGATAATGAAGCCGTCGCGGGAGGCGGAGAACGGTCTGGAGGCGGTTTCGGGGCTGTCGTTTCTGGTTGAAAGGGCGGTGAGGCGGTTGAAGCCTGTTACTCCGAGTGGGTGTATCATGGAATGCGCGCCGCCTGCTATTACGATATCGGCCCGGCCGGCTCTTATCATCATAGCGGCTTCGCCAACGGCCTGGGTACTGGCGGCACAGGCGGTGAGGCAGCTTCTGGCGGGACCGCGTGCGCCGGTTAGCATCGCGATATGGGCGGCGGGCATATTCGGTTCCTGTTCGAGTTCGAGCATGGGATGCATTTTGCCAAAGGCGACTTCAGCCCATTTTTTCCAGTCCATTTCGTTATTTTCGTTGTCCCATGCCTCGGCGATCGCGGCGAAGAAGGCATCGTTATCAACCGAGCCTTCGCCGGCGCCGAGGTAGATGCCTACTCTGCGCCGGTCTATGCCGTCGGCGGGGGAGTCGGTTTCGATATCTATTTTAGCCTGGCGGCACGCCTGTGCGGCGGCGCCAACGACAAAGGCTGAGCCGCGGTTACTATATCGATGCAGTTCGTGGTTTTTCGTATGTTCGGCAAGGTTGTAATTTTTGACCTCGGCGGAGAAAGTTGTGGGGAAAGTCGAGGCGTCGAAGATGGTGGTTTTTGCCATACCGTTTTTGCCGGAGAGCAGTCCCTGCCAGAAGGTTTCGACATCGTGGGCCATCGGGCAGACGATGCCCATTCCCGTGATGACGACCCTTTGTTTTTTTTGTTGTTTACGCATTTATGAGTTTTTTAAGAAATAATTAAACGCCGAGGATTAAATCCGAAGCACGAAATCCGAAATTCGAAACAAATTCAAATTACCGAAATTCAAATGACCAAAACGCCGGCACCCACCTCCCTAACGGTCGGGGCTTTGAAAAATAGGTTGGTGCTTGGAGTTCTTCGCATTTACCCTGTAACGTTTATTTAGTTGTTCAAAGAACAATAAGTTACCATCAATCAACGAGATTTTTTATTATAACTGCGGCGGTTTGTCCGCCATAAGTATAACTGCAGCAGAGGCAATGGTTGATTGTTTTCTTTATCGGCTGGTTTGGGATATTCAAATTGCAGCCGGCGGCGGGGTTATCACAATTTTTTGCGGCCGGTATTTTTCCTTCGGCCATGGCCAATACGGCCGAGATGACATCGAGCGAACCTGCGGCGGCGCCGGTGTTGCTTAGCATACTCTTTGTGGGCCATACGGGGACCGAATCGGCGGTATCGGCGAGAGCGGCGCGGATCGCTCCGGCTTCGGCGAGGTCGTCAGCGGGTATCGCGGTTCCGTGGGGAATGATGAGATCGAGCCGGTCGGGGGTTATGCCGGCGTCATCGAGCGCATTTTCGATAGCTATCCGGATACCTTTGCCGTCGGGTTCGAGGGCCTCGTAAGCGGGGTTTATATTAGTGCTCTGGCCTGTTCCAAGGATTTCGGCATAAATTTTTGCGTCGCGTTTTTGGGCGTTTTCAAGACTTTCGAGTACGACCATTCCGGCGGCTTCGCCGAAGACCGAGCCTTTGGCATCGGCATCGAAAGGTCGGCAGGCACAGTCGGGGTCAATACCATCATCGCATAAAGCTCTCTTGAGCAGGCACTGGCGGGTAAGTACGATGGGGTTTATCTTGGCTTCGCAGCCGCCTGTGAGGGCGAGGTCGCTATTGCCGCGGGCGATGATCTGGGCGGCTTCGGCTATTGCCAGGTGCGAGGCCGCTTCGGCGCAAGTGATGGTATTGCTCGGGCCCTGGATATCGTGAATTATACCTATGTGGCAGGCGAGCATATTGGGCAGGTATTTGAGCAGCCACAGCGGTGTTACCATTTCCAGGCCGGCGGTGCCCCATTTGCGGATATCGAATTTGCCGTCGGTTACGCTTGCTGCTACGGCGGGGGCGAGTTCGACGAGGTCGCAGCTTATCAGGCCCGCCCCGAGATTGATCGCCATACGGGTTGGGTCGAAGTTTATGTTTTCGGGGTCGGTTGCCCTTGTGACGATCTTTGCCGAGGCAAGAGCTTGGTTAGCCGCAATTATTGACAGCTCGATGTCCCTTGACATCAGCTTGATGGATTTTCTGAAGGCTTTGGGCAGGTGCTGCTGGATTTTGAATTCGGGGACTTCGCCGGCGATCTTGCAGGTGAATCCGGCGGGGTCGAAGGCCTTGATCTTATCAATTCCGCTTCGGCCGGCGCAAAGGCCCTGCCACATTTCATCGACGGTCAGCCCGAGCGGGCTTACCGCTCCGAAGCCGGTTATCACTACTCGCTGAGAAGTCATTATTTCGGCTCCGAAGAAACCACACCTCTGAGCAGCGATTCGAAGGTATCGGTAAAGACGAAGTTTTCTTTGGGGAACTGTTTGCCGGCGAGGTTCTGGTCTATGTGGCTGAACATCAGGTCTATCTCGGCGATCGGTTTTTCGTCGCAGGTGATGGTGCCGGTGGTGCCGGCGGCTTCGTCAGTTATCGATTCGATTTTTGCGCTTAGTTTCAAAGTGTCGCCGGGTCGGACATAATCGTGAAAGACGGCCTTTTTGATCTTTGCGAGTATGACCTTTTCCTGGAATTTTTTTGCCTCGCCGACGAGTATTCCGGCGGTCTGCGCCATTGCCTCGATCATAAGACACTCGGGCATGACGGGAAAACCCGGGAAATGGTCGTGGAGATGCTCTTCGGCGAGCGTGACGTTTTTTATCGCGACGGCGTTTTGACCGCTGTTGAATTCAATAAATTTGTCTATCCAGATCCAACGCATATTAAGACCGTAATAAAGATCCCGGCGGCGTTTTCGATAATGGTTCGGCTTGAAGAGTCTTTCGATCAGGCCGCCTGTAATTTCATATCGACGTAATTTACAATAGAATCGACAGTGAAGAGGTCTCCCAATTTGTTTATATCGGGGTCCTGTTCGAAGTCGGCCAGGTCGGTGTGCGGCATTTTTGCTTTAAGCTCGGCGAGGCCGGCGGCGGTTAGTTTGCCGTTATTGACAAATTCGGAGTTGTTCAGAAGGTTTTCGATTGGAAAGAGCTCTTCCCTGGGTATCTTGATATCGAAAGCTTTTTCCAGCCTGAAGACGATATCGAGAAAGTCTATGCTCTCGGCTCCGAGGTCACCCATCAGCGTTGCATCGGGTGTTACTTCATCGTCGTCGACACCGAGCGCATCGACGAGTACTTCCTGGACGTGCTGGAAAATTTCGTCATGAGTCATTGCCATATTTTTTTTGCCTCCGGTAATCTCGATTATTCAAAAATCCGTTTTCTGTTTCAGCTCAGCAGCAGCTTTCCGCGTTTTTTCATATTTTCTATTATTTTCGCGTCGATGTCAGCCATTTTCGCGTCGCTGTCGGCGAGGTTAAAGTGCCTGAGGGTGAAAGCCGCCTCGACAATACGCTCTTCGCCGGCGGTTCCGAAGCCTTTGAAGCTGCTGGTATTTTCATCGACTTTTTTCGCCTCGACGGAGTACTTTATCTGTCCGCCGGGGGCAAGAAAGCTTTTATACTTCACATTCTGCGCCTTTTCAAGCAATATCATACTGTGGGCGAAGTTTTCGGTGTGCCTGACCAGCCAGGAGGCGGTTTCGATCATGCCTTCGAGCAGCAGCACTCCCGGCAGGACGGGAAAGGCGGGGAAGTGATCGGCGAGGTACTCCTCGGAGAGAGAAACGTTCTTGACGGCCTGGATTCGTTTGCCCTTTTCGAGCGAAATTATCTTATCGATTAAAATGAACCTCATAATCCGGGCT
>CAYNKU010000212.1:0-4501 GCA_964397865.1 uncultured Pirellulales bacterium
AGGGCCAGGCCGCGGTATTTGATGAATTAACGATCAGCCTCTTGAGAGACGATGGGGCCGTAGTATATCTGAACGGCCAGGAGATCATTCGCGAACATGTACCTATCGGCCAGAACTATACAACTCCGGCATCGGCAACTGTCGCCGGCGATGATGAGGATACCTTCTACGAGTTCTCCATCGACCCAACCGTACTTGTCGACGGTGACAATATACTGGCAGTTGAAATTCATCAAAGTGATGCCGGCAGTTCAGATATTAGCTTTGACCTGGAACTGAGAGCAAAGGAAATCTCTATCGGCGGCGCCGGCGAAATACTTTCCGGAACGCTGACCGTTGATAAAACACTCGATGCCGCTTCGGGCCCGTGGCATGTAACCGGCAACGTGGTCGTTCCAGCCGGGGTAACGCTGGAGATCGAACCGGGCACAACTTTGTTCTTCAAATCCGGCAACAGTATTACGGTTAACGGTCGTCTGCTGGCTGAAGGCAGTGAATACGAATTGATACGATTCACCAAAGAGCCCGGCACAAATGCCACATGGAACGGCCTGCAGTTCGTCGACACCATGGCCGACAACCGCATCACCTATGCCGTGCTTGAATACGGCCGAACCGATGACGGTATGATCGGTCTGGACAATTCGAATCTGCTGCTTGAATATTCGATGCTGGACCATACCGATTTCCGCCGCATCGTGAATATCGATTCATCGCTGATAGTCCGCAACTGCGTATTCACGAACATACTGGCGCCGGGCCAGGCGCCGACATTCGATAACCACAATGAGCACATTTGGGGCCACGGTATCGCTCCAACGGGCCATTTCATTATCGAGGGCAATCTGTTCGGCACTACCAAAGGACATAACGACTCGATAGATTTTGACGCGTCATCAAGGCCGGACCCGATACCGCAAATCCTTAATAATACTTTTACCGGCGGCGGAGACGATGCGCTGGACCTCGAAGGAGATGCGCACATCGAGGGCAACGTGTTTATGAACCTTATCAAAGACCAGTTCAACACCGCGGCGGGCGAATCAAATGTGCTCTCCGCTGGTGCGGGCAAATATTACGTATTTGTTCGAAACTGTTTGTACAATGTTGACCACGCCGTGCAGGTCAAGCAACAGGCGTATCTGGAGTTTGTAAATAATACCGTTGCCGACGTCATACATTCGGCTATTTATTTCGGAGCCGCTGATTCCGAGCCGGGTTACGGCGCATATGTTGACGGCACCATTTTCGAGGACGCAAACGCTATTTTTGACACATCTCGCGGGCCGACGGAACTGTCCGCGGATCGTTCGATACTTACAACCGACCTTCTGGATATGGGCGTCGGCAATATTGCTGAAGACCCGCGGCTCTCTGACCCCGCCGGCGGCGATTTTGCCCTGCTGCCCGGGTCACCGGCTATTGCAACCGGTCCCAACGGACAGGATATGGGAGCTAAGATCGCTGGCGGGGCATCTATAAGCGGCGAACCACCGGCACTAACCCATTTGACCACCGCGACACTGACCGTCAACGGGCCGGGTATCACCGATTACCGCTATAGCGTTAACGGCGGCCCATGGAGCGGGGAGTATTCTATCGATGTACCGATTGAACTAACCGGCTTAACTGACGGCGATCACTTGATTTTTGTAATAGGCAAAAACTCCGCAGGCACCTGGCAGGACCACACCAATGCCGCAGAATCGAAAAGCTGGACAGTTGACACATCACTGTCACGCATCCTAATTAACGAAATTCTGGCTGTTAACAGCACCGCCGTCGAACATGCAGGCGCTTTCCCTGACCTGATCGAATTATATAATGACGGCAGTACCCCCGTCGATTTGACAGGAATGAGCATAAGTGACAAGCCCGACAATCCGCGCAAATACGTTTTCCCCGCCGGAACCGAAATCCCGGCCGACGGCTATCTCCTGCTCTATGCCGACAGCAACACAACAGCCCCCGGCCTGCACCTGAATTTCGCACTCGATAACCAGGGCGAAGGCGTTTTTCTATACGACACAACAACTAACGGCGGCGGATTACTGGACTCGGTAGAGTTCGGGCTTCAAATTCCTGATCTGTCGATCGGACGTATCGGCCATGAAAGAACCTGGTCGCTGACGCAGCCTACGCCCGCTGCGGCCAATATTGCCGTGCGTCTGGGAGACCCCGCCGGACTCAAGATCAATGAATTCCTCGCCAACGGCGAACTCACATTCGAGGACGATTTTATCGAGTTGTACAACCCCGACCCGCTGCCGGTTGCACTGGCAGGTTTGTATATTACCGACAATGCCGCCGCCCAGCCGGATAGAGACCGGATTGTACCTTTGAGCTTTATTGCCGGCGAAGGCTTCGCAGTATATATCGCCGATGGCGATGACCGAGCAACTCCGGATCACTTAAACTTCAGACTCTCAGCCGAAAAGGAAATGATTGGCTTATTCGACGCCGAATTAGAACCGATTGATATGATTATCTACTATTCACAAACAACGGACATATCCCAGGGACGTTCGCCCGACGCCGCCGAGAACTTCGAATTCTTCGACCCCCCGAACCCGGGCTTAGCTAACCCCTAAAAACAACCAGTTAAAATCATCAAACAAATGAATTTCAACGTTATGGAGATAAAAAATAACTCCCTAAAGCCTCTTCATCCTCCCAGTCAACATAACATAATTATCCAGCAGGCATACCCCTTCTTTAGCACCACCCCGGCTTGCAGGTTTACCGTTGTTTGTATTTTATACATTATGGCAGACAGGGAGCAGTGCAGCGCAACAGCTTTTGCTGTCTTCTTCTCTGGCAGTTTTGGTTAATGGGGTATATAATCGTTTTAATTAATATCATACTTAAAAACTGCTTGGTTGAAATGTTACGGTAGACCGAATCAATGCTGTCAGACGAAGAATTGATCAAATTGGCGAATGAAGGCGATGCGGAGGCTTTTGAGGCTCTTTATTATCGATACAGGGATTGGGTTTATCGGCTTGCGCAGCGTTTTACGAATAACCAGGATCAGGCCTTGGATGTTCTTCAGGAAACCTTCATTTATTTATTGAATAAGCTTCCCAATCTTGAACTGACCGCCCGCATGACCACCTTTCTTTATCCCGTGGTAAAGCATATTTCGTTAGCCATGGTTCGGGGAACCAGACGCCAAACGTCTCAAGATGAACTGCTAAACGAACTTGCCTCACCCGCAGCAAAAGATGCTCACGGCTGCCGATCGGAACTGGCGGCCGCATTAACTGTATTGCCGGAAGAGCAGCGAGAAGTTGTCCTGATGCGGTTCGTCGATGATATGAAGATAGAAGAAATAGCCCAGGGGCTCAATATTCCTGTTGGTACCGTTAAGTCCAGATTACACAATGCTTTGCAAACGCTTCGCAATGACCGCAGGACAAGAAGCTATTTCCTCGAATAAGCCCGAAGAAAGCATTTTGCAGATTTTTTCTAAAATTTTTGAACCTTTTTGCCATTGTAATCACTGAACATATTGGAGATACGATTATGCAAGACCAGGAAAAACATTTTGATGAAGATCCGAAGCTGGAAGTTTCCGACGAATTCTCGGCAGACATCAAGGCCCTTTTTGAGCCTGATATATCGGTCCCGCCGGAGGTTGACCGTGCGATTATGGATCGGGCATATCAAAAGCTTATCCACCGACGAAAAAATCGCCGGATATTCCGCTGGTCCGCGTGTGCCGCAGCAGCAGCTATGGTTATTTTTGTATTCATGCTCGATACCGCCAGAGAACCCCAGCCGGAGGCTTTTCACAAAGTTGCTCTCCGCTCCGCTGGCATCACAACCAAGACTGATATCGACCAAAACGGGCGGGTGAACATCCTCGATGCGTTTCAATTAGCTCGTCATATCGAATCAAACCGCCAGTTAGATATGAAATGGGATATTAATGGAGACGGCTCGGTAAATCGCGATGACGTAGACTCGGTTGCTTTTGTCGCGGTTCGCCTGGATAAAGGAGTGCTGTGATGAGAAAGCTTTCGGCAATAATTCTAATCACTACCGGCCTGGTCATTTCTGTTTTGGCTCAACAATCACAGCAGGAAGAAAGACCTGTTCAACCGGGTGTACGTTTTGCTCCGCTGCATATTTACATTGATTCGGGCAACGAGGGCCTTGCGGCCTTTCAGTTCGAACTAAAGGCTGTTACGGGTCAGGTCAAAATTGTCGGCGTCGAAAGCGGCGACCATGCCGCGTTCAAGCAGCCTCCTTATTATGATCCGGCGGCACTGGCTAATGACCGCATTATAGTAGCCGCTTTTAATACCGGCCGCGATCTGCCCTCAGGCCGCAGCAGAATCACAACCATTCACCTGCAGATCATCGGCGATATCCAACCCGAATATGAACTCGACCTTATAGTCGCAGTAAATGCTGATGGAGAAAATATCCCCGCTAAAATCACATTTGAAAAAGGAGAACCAAAGTGAAAAAGAAAGTATTAGTAATATCAACTCTT
>CAYNKU010000213.1:0-4486 GCA_964397865.1 uncultured Pirellulales bacterium
GTTCCGCGAACGATCTTGCGAGTCCCTTCAATTGTGGCCACCGTCACGTCCGCAACCCCGCTCGTAGCCGTCAAAAGCACATCTCTGGCCGCCTGAAGCACCGCTTCTGCAGTATCACCCGTGGCACGGATAGCTCCAATTATCGCCATTTTCGCTGCTCTGCCAATCGCTGATAACCCGTTCTCAGGCATGGTACCTCCTTACACTCTTGAGTCTTGACTAAATGCCCAATATTAATACCCTATAGATCTAGGTCTCTTGATGCAAGCTGTTTTCCGTTAGAGTCCGCCCATGTGGTGTAACGAGCTGTCGATGAGACAGGGCCTTGAGAAAGACGACCATCGCCACCATCTTCGGGAATCACTGAAACGAGCCGACGCATATTGGCACCGAGGAGGAAGAGATGGTCAAAGACAGAGTAGGCAGTTCGACATGGCTACGTAGGCAGGTGGAGGAAGCGGATACGGACTTACTGCGCGAGGTGGTTAAGGCAGTGTGAGATGTTGATGGGAACTGAAGTGGACAGCATCTGTGATGCCCCGTACCGTCAATCAACCAAGGATCGGGAGAATCATCGCAACGGCTACCGTGAACGGGACACGCGCGTGGGCACGATTGACCCAGCCATTGACCTGCCCCGAGTAGTCGGTCTACCTTTAAAGTTGGTCTAAACGGCCCTGACCCTGCCCTAAGTAGGGACTCGTCAGGCCCGTCCAGGGAGTGATTACGGGGTTGCCAGCACGAGAGGCGAGGAGTGGTTTCGCAAATATATGATTTATTGATCATCTTATCATGTTTCCCGCCCACCAGGAGATGTGCGACATATGAGTATGTTCGTTTGCCGAATGCGCCTTTCATTGGGATCTTTCTTCTGAACCACTAGGTCGTCACCACGCGAGGGCCAAGATCTGAGTTTTACAATCAGTCCCCCAGGCTCCAGAACGCCACTATTCTTGCATTTCTGCCAAGGGCCGTCTCGCCGCAGGGGGGAACCATCAACGGAGTAGACCGTCCGTCCGCCGTTGTTTCACCCGTGCCAACGGACCAGATCACATCTTGCCGCTTGTCTGCGGCGAATCGGCAGCCCCTTCTGTCTTCCGCCTTGAGACCTGCACCCTGTGTTCCTCCTCGTTGTAACTAACGACGGCCGTGTCTCCCTCGGACACCTCCCCCTCCAACATGGCAGTCGCCAGTCGCGCTTCCACGTCGGATCGCACGCGGCGCTTCAGCTCGCGAGCACCGAACTCCGGCTGATACCCAACCTCTGAGAGGTGATCGATCAGAGATCGGTCAAACACAAGGTCTATGTCCTGGCCTTTCGCAGTCCTCTTGACGCGATCGAGTTGGAGTCCCACGATCTCGGTGATCTCGTCCTTTGATAGCGCGTGGAAGACGATGATGTCGTCGATTCGGTTTATCAACTCTGGACGGAAGTGCCGATTGACGACTTCCATCAGCGTTTCCTTCAGCTGGTCATAGGACAGCTTCTCGCTCGTGCTGGCTCGGAGGTTCTGCTGGATCAACTCCGCTCCGAGGTTGCTCGTGGCGATGATGATCGTGTTAGTGAAGTCCACAATGCGCCCCTTGCCGTCAGTCAGTCGCCCGTCGTCGAACACCTGAAGGAGGATGTTCTGCACGTCGTAGTGGGCCTTCTCGATCTCGTCGAGTAGGAGAACGCTGTATGGCCTTCGGCGGACTCGTTCGGTCAGCTGACCGCCTTCCTCGTAGCCGACGTATCCCGGAGGTGCGCCAATCAGCCGGGCCACGGCATGCCGCTCCATGTACTCGCTCATGTCGATCCGGATCATCGCGTCTTCGTCGCCAAAGATCGTCCACGCAATGGACCGGGCAAGTTCCGTCTTCCCTACGCCTGTCGGACCCAAGAATAAGAACGCGGCAATAGGGCGGCCGGTCTCCTGAAGGCCCGTTCGAGAGAGCCGTACAGCCTCGCTGACCGCGCGGATCGCTTCCTCCTGCCCAATCACCCTCTCGTGGAGCCGTTCCTCGAGCTTGAGCAGTTTCTCTCGCTCTTCTGCCGTCAGCTCACTGACAGGAATGCCGGTGAGGGTGGCTACAATCTCGGCAATGTGTGCCAGGCCGACCTCAGGTGTATCCGTCGCCGTCTGCTTTCGCCACGCCTCCTCACTCTCTTCCCGTTCCGCCTCCTTGCGTGCGGTTTCCTCCTCAATTGTCTTCGCTTTGTCGTACTCCCGCCGTGATTTCGCGTAGTCCAGTTCGCGGTTGAGCTGCTTGATCTCCGCATCCAGCTCATGCAGATCGGAAGGGCGCGACGTTGACTGAATTCGCACACGGGCTGCCGCCTGGTCCAGCAAGTCGATCGCCTTGTCCGGAAGGTACCGGTTGGAAATGTATCGATCGGAGAGTTCGGTTGCCGCAGTGATCGCCTCGTCCAGGATCCGGATCTTGTGGTGCGCTTCATACCGATCCCGAAGACCGCGGAGAATGGCGATGGTCTGCTCCACTGTCGGCTCGGAGACGAACACTGGCTGGAACCGACGCTCTAATGCAGCATCCTTCTCGATATGCTTCTGATACTCATTGAGCGTCGTGGCGCCAACCAAGTGAAGCTCCCCACGGGCCAGCGCGGGCTTGAAGACGTTCGCGATGTCGAGGCCGCCTTCCCCGCCTCCTTGGCCAGCACCCGTGATCGTGTGAAGTTCGTCGATGAACAGGATGATCTCGTCTTCGTTGGACACGATCTCATCCAGCACAAGCTTCACCCGCTCTTCGAACTCTCCGCGGTACTTGGCCCCCGCCACAAGCGAGTTGACGTTGAGTTCAACGAGTCGTTTGCCCGCAAGAACCTCAGGCACTTCATCGTGGGCAATCCGCTGCGCCAACCCCTCAACGATGGCAGTCTTGCCTACTCCGGGCTCACCAATCAGCACGGGGTTGTTCTTCTTTCGCCTGGCCAGAATCTCGATCGTCGTCTCGATTTCCTTCGATCGTCCGATGACGGGATCCAGTTTGCCGTCTCGTGAGAGCTTCGTCAGGTCGCGAGAGTACTTCTCGAGGTTCGGCGTGCTCGTCGATGGCTCGACCCTTCCCGATTCTGCGCCGTGTCCCACTGTCTTCACCGTCTTCTGGCGGAGCGCATTTGGAGTCAGGCCGTACTTCCCGAGGATATCGCCCGCTACGCCGTCACGTTCCTCGGCAAGCCCGATCAGGATGTGCTCAGGGCCGATGTAGCTGTGGCCCATCTCTCGAGAGACGTGAAAGGCGTGTTCCAAGGCGCTCTTGACCCGTGGCGTTACGCTCAGATCCGCTGTGTCGCTTTCTGTGCGTTCCCCGCGTGGCGCATTGTGTTCGATGTACCCCCGGAGATCATCCGTCGAAATCTTGAACTGTTTGAGAATCCGCTCCACAACTTGTCCGTCCAGAAGCGCGTACAGGATGTGTTCCGTATCCACCTGGTGTTGTCCGTACTCGAGGGCCTTCTGGGCCGCGCGTTGCAACATCTCCTTCGCCTGATCACTCAGAAGAGTGCCTAGATCAACCGACTGCTGCATCTCTCTCGGGTCTGTCGACACCCTGCCGGTGCCCTCGTGCAGATCGCCGGAGTCGACAGAACCGTCGAACAGACGGCCGAGCGCCGAGCCTCTGAAGAGCGACTCAACAGGCGACGCCGAGCGTCTTGACTGCATTCGAGCTTGACTGTAACAGACATCACAGAGCTCCAGAACGCGACGTCGGCCGTTGACTATTGAAGATACGCGGACGGAGGCTGGACGGATTTGACACACATCACATCTTCTTGCCACAATGTCTCACCCCTTTGGAACGCTATCTCAACCCGCTCACGAACAGGCCAACCGTCAGCTTCTCGACGCGTTCGTCCGACCAGTGGCGCAAGCACGTAGAGTCTGGGCTTGCTCTTCGGCCATCAGCGGCGAACTCGGGACGCGGATACGGCGACTGAGAAAGGCTGACCTGCCCCCGTTGTTCGGTCCACCATCAGAGTTAGTCTAAACCACCGTGACCCTGCCGCCAAGTATGGACCAGTCGTAAGTTGAGGAATCCGGTCCAGGTTACAGGCTAATGATCAGCCGGTTGGTTCATCTCCGAAAGCTCGAACCTATCTACCCAGGAGCGGCTTCTCCCCGCAATGCTGTGGATGGTCTCAGTTTCAAGGAAGGCGTGGAGGGACTCCCGCATCGCATGCCAGATTCGTGAGACTCGACAGTTCCTGGATACATCGCAAGACGATGAATCGGACAGGCACTGCTGCTGGACATCACGTCCAGTAATGGCTTGGGCAACAGCACTCAGGGACAACGTTTGAGACCTGCGCGCAAGCTGGTATCCGCCACTTCTCCCCGGTCTTGCTCGAACGAGGTCGTTTCTTGTCAGCCGATTCAGCACCTGCTTCAGAAACGGCAGCTCAGCATCGATTCGCTGCCCCAACTCCGCGGCCTTCATCAATTCCTGTGATCCCTGTTCACTTAGCTCAACCAGTGCTTCGATA
>CAYNKU010000214.1:0-596 GCA_964397865.1 uncultured Pirellulales bacterium
GTCGTCACCAATGATGGTTTGCCCGGGCAGCATCGAGGTCGAGGTTTTTCCGCAGGCTGACGGGAATGCGCCGGCAAAGTAAGTGACGCGCCCGCCGGGTCCGTGAGCGCCCATAACAAACATATGCTCTGCGAGCCAGCCTTGTCTTGAGGCTTTTTGAATGGCCAATCGAAGGGCCAGTTTTTTGAGACCTATTGTGTTGCCGCCGTATTGGGTGTTGACGCTGTAGACCAAATCTTCTTCGAGGTCGATGTAGACGCGGCGCTTATCTATATTTTTGCTTACGGCGTTTTCCAGCTCGCCCTCGGAATGGATAAATCTGAAGAAATCGGGCGAAGAGCCGATTTTCTGGAACTGCTCGTATCCGGAGCGATAGAGGATGGTCTCGCTATGAGCGACATAAGGAGAATCGGTTATCTGAATAGAGGGTATAGAGAAATCTGAATCGACCGGCCCCAGACAGAAGAAGCAAATCAGCATTTCGCGTCCGACCATTGAATCCTTCAAGAAAGAGCGGACCTCTTTGACGCCGGTAGTTTTCTCAATTAAATTAAGGCTGTCGCCTAACTGTGAGCCCGGCGGTAATAAATATTTTG